>NZ_JBHVST010000016.1:0-142381 GCF_042885015.1 Streptomyces sp. NPDC058086
CGGCAGCACATCGGTGCTGCCGCGGCCGGTTCGGCGTCAATCCCGACCGGACGTCGCGATCGCCAGTACCCCCGCCAGCACTGCCGCGAGCAGCAGGGGGATGCCCAGGCCGTGGTGGATCACCAGCCATGCGCCGAGCGTGGCGCCCGCCAGCATGGCGATGACGGCCGCCGTGCGGCGGGGGGAGCGGTGGCTCGAGCCGTCGCCGGCCGCGGACTCGGAGGCGAGGCCGGTCAGGGTCATCGTCAGGACGGTGGTCGTGAGGTCCGGCACGCCGAGTTTGCGCACGGTCGCGTTGCGCAGGCCCATCGCGAAGGCCGTGAGGGCGATCAAGGCGTAGGTGGTCGCGGTGGCGCCCGGCGCGACGAAGGCGACCACCGCGGACGCGCCCACGAACACCGCCTCCGCGGTGAGCGTGACCCGTGCCCAGGTCCGGCGCGAACCGCCGCCGTACCGCCCCGCGATCCGGCCCCCGACCGCGGCACCCGCCAGGAAGAAGGCCAGGGAGGTCGAGGTGTGCGGGATCGAGAAGCCGGGGGCGCCGGCCGCGGCGAAGCCGAGTACCACCACGTTGCCGGTCATGTTCGCCGTGAAGACGTGCCCGAGTCCGAGATAGCTCACCGCGTCGATCAGCCCGCTGACCACGGTCAGCGACAGCAGCACCACCACCAGACGCACCCCGCGCGCCTCGGGGTCGGCGGGCCGTGGACCGGTGCTCCCGGCGCCCTCTGCGCTCTGCTCGCTCATGGGGGCTCCGGGGGAGGTGGCGGGCACGGTGTGCTCAAGTCCACCACGTACGCGGGGGACTCCCGGACACCGGGGCGACCCGCGTGTCCGTCCGGTGCGCCGCGTCCCTGGGGCAGCCGTGCCCGTGAGGTCCTCCGCGGTGCCCCCAGTGTCCTTCCGCCCGGGCGTGCCCCGGAGTCACGATGGCTCCTTATACCTCTGGGGACAACGGAAGCGGGCGCTCAGGCGTACGTGGGGAGCCCGGTGGATGAAGAGGTGGGTGGAGGGGCGTATGGACAGGCGGCAGCACGGCGAGGGCGGGCGCCCACGGGCGGGATCACCGGCACGTACCGCGCCCCTGCCACGCCCGGTCTCCCCGGGCCCCCGCCAGGTCCGGACCAGGTCGGACGCCACGCCCAGGACGCCCGCCGAGATGGCGGCGATCCAGCGCACGGCCGGCAACCGGGCGGGGGCGGCGTCCGTGTCCGTGCAGAAGGTGGGGGAGTCGAGCACGGGCGCGGCTTCCGCCGCCGAGGAGTCCGGCCGCGAGGACCACGGCGCGGCCGTGATCACGCGGCTGAGCCGGTCGATCGAGGGCCATGTCGTCGTGGCGAAGATGAAGGTGAGCCCCCTGGCGCCGGGCACATGGTGGCCGGAGCACTGGATGCCGGAGGGGCCCGCGCGCCTGAAGCGCACCCTGGAGCGGCGGGTGATCAGCGGCGAGCTGTTCGGCGCCCAGGACCTGGAGGACATCAGGACGCTCTCCCAGGTGAACCCCCAGTGGCTCGCGAAGGTGGGTATCGGCACCTTCAAGGAGTCCGAGGAGTACATCAAGGGCGACCACAAGGACTGGCTGAGGAACCTTCCGGGCAAACGCATCCTGGCCGCGACCCTGGCCTTCCAGCAGAACGCGCCGGGCACGCGCCCGGCCGGCGCGCCCACCCCGATCGCCCCGGACTACACCCTCGGCCGTTTCATGACCACCAAGGCTCCCGGAGTCCCGGACGAGGAGAAGCAGCCCCTGCGGGCCGAGCGGGACGAGCAGATACGGCAGACCGCCGTCGACACCCTGCACCCGGCCGGCCTGTCCTCCGAACGCCGTCACCCCGACGCGGACAAGGCCGAGACGGTGAAGCACGCTGCGAAGGACGCGAAGGCCCGTGACGTCTTCACGTCCGTCCTGCTCCTGCTCCAGCACGGACTGAAGACCTACGACCCGGGGGCGGGAGTGGCCGCGCATGTCGACTACCGCGAGGGTGACGTCGTGCGGGCGCTCGCCCACGGCGGCCGGGTCAACATCCGCATCCCTGCCCTGCGCGGGGGCGAGTCGCCCCAGTCGTTGACGGACTTCCTGGGCGTCACGGACCGGGGCCGACGCGCGGGGTTCGTCGACAAGCGTGACTTCGCCACGCACCGCACCGCCATCGAGAAGAACAAGGAGGGGGGCGAGCCGGGCAAGTTCCAGGAGAAGGGCGGTATCGGCGCGTCCGTCGCGAACTTTCTGACGCCGGCCGTGCCCCATGTCGGGCCCGAGCGTCCGCAGCTCATGGGCATGGACATCTCCGGCGGCGGGTTCGGCTCGCAGGACTGGAACGGCGACGTGGTCCTGCCGAACGGCTCGTACGGCCACATGCTGCTGATTCTCACCCCGCCGACCGCCGCCAAGGACGGCTCCCTGCTGGTCGGCATCGAGACGATCAAGCCCCATGCCGAGAGCCCGGTCGGCTATGTGCACAACGCCCGGTCCACCGAGGCCACGGCCAACCCCGAGTCGGTCCTGCACGGTCACAAGGGGGACAAGGTCGGCACCGGCGGGCTGAAGCACAACGAGCGCCTGGTGGAACTGCGGGAGCTGGGGAAGGCCCAGGGAAGCGGGGACTGGCGCGCGTTCCTGGACCAGATCAAGCGGGAGTGGCTCGACGAGCTGGAGAAGAACAAGGACGACGTCGCCGGGCAGCGGAAGATGTACGAGCGGCTCGTCGGCCGGCGGCAGCACTTCTACGAGCAGGCCGAGCAGACCGAGGAGGGCGAGCAGGCCGAGTAAGCCGAGTAAGCCGAGTAGGCCGATTCGTTCGATGTTCGGTGGGCATGGCGAAGGCGGCGGCCCCGGGGATCGGGGGGGCCGCCGCCTTCGCGTATACGGGTGCCGTGTGGCTCCGGTGGTCACCGGTGGGCCGCTCAGTACCAGTTGTGGGCCTGCCAGAAGTTCCAGGCGGCGGCCGGGCTGCCGTAGCGGGAGTTCATGTAGTCCAGCCCCCACTTGATCTGGGTGGCCGGGTTCGTCTTCCAGTCGGAACCGGCAGCCGACATCTTCGCGCCGGGCAGGGCCTGGACCAGGCCGTAGGCGCCGGAGGAGGAGTTCGTGGCGCTGGGGTTCCAGCCGCTCTCATGCTCGACGATCTTGCTGAAGGCAGTGAACTGCGCGGCGTCCGGGATCATCTTGTGCGCGATCGCCTGGGCGGAGGAGGCCTGGCCGGTGGCGGCCTGAGCGGGGCTCGCGGCGAGGACCATGCCGGTGGCGGCGGCGGCCACGGCGGCGGTGGTGAGGACCTTCTTCGGGGAAGCGGCGATGTTGCGGATGAAGGAGACGGACACGCGGAGAACCTCTCTTAGGAAACAGGGCGGTCGCGGTGCGCCGTGACCACACGACGTGTGGTGGAGGCGTACATCGGCGCCGCGACCCGGGTGGGTTCGTGGCGCCTGGCGACTGCTTCAGAGAAACAGGCTCAGGGGGGTGTCCGCAATGACCCCTTTTACTAGTGGTGGTCGCATCCGGGGGAAACGCCCCTTGTGTGACCTGGGTCTCAAACCCCAGGTCAGAGGGGTTGACGACGCGTGCATGCCAGGCCTTCCGGGCTACTAGCCCGCCTCGTATGTGACGTGGGTCCTATGGGGTGCTTCACCCCGTGACTGGCGGAAGGTGTGCGGGTGGCTACGGGGCGCGTCCGGATGGTGTGACCTGGGCCGCACGTCACCGGGGTTCGAAGGTGACCGGGGTCTCAAAGGCGGCCCGTCGCGTCGCCCGGCGCAGCGCCTTGAGGAGGGTCGCGCCGAGCGCGAGGGTCAGGGCGACGGTGACGACGGCCCGGCCCAGGTCCCAGCCGAGGGAGGTGGCCAGGCAGTAGGCGAGGAAGCGGGCCAGGTTGGCGGGCACGCCGGCGTGCGGGTCGAAGGCGACGTTCGAGGCCAGCGCGCCCATGAAGGGCCAGCCGGCCAGGTTCATGACCGTGCCGTACGCGAACGCGGCGCAGAACCCGTACGCCGCGAGCAGGGCCAGTTCCCCGCGCCCACGCAACCGGTCGGGGCCCGGTAGCAGCCCGGCGCCCATCGTGAACCAGCCCATCGCGAGCATCTGGAACGGCAGCCACGGACCCACCCCGCCCGTGAGCAGCGCGGAGGAGAACATGGTCACGGAACCGAGCACGAACCCGAACCCCGGTCCGAGCACCCGGCCGCTCAGCACCATCAGGAAGAACATCGGCTCGATCCCGGCCGTCCCCGCGCCGATCGGCCGCAGCGCGGCGCCGGTCGCGGCCAGCACCCCGAGCATGGCCACCGCCTTCGGGCCGAGCCCGGACTCGGAGATCGTCGCCGTGACGACGGCGACGAGCATCACCAGCAGCCCCGCGAACAGCCAGGGCGCGTCCTGCGCGTGCGCGACGGCCTGCGAGGTGGGGTCGGCGAAGAGCGGCCAGCCGAACCCGGCGACCCCGACGGCGCTCACGAGGCAGAGGGCGGCGAGGGAGCGGGGGCCGAGGCGGACGGCTCTGGTCCGGACCTCCGGTGTCGTCATGAGAGGGCCTCCCTGACCTGGGTGACCGTGAGCCACGGCTGCGGCGCGAGCACCTTCGTGACCTGGGGGGCGAAGGACGGGGAGGCGACGACCACCTCGGCCGTGGGGCCGTCGGCGACGATCTCGCCGTCCGCGAGGACGACGACACGGTGCGCGAGCTCGGCGGCGAGTTCCACGTCGTGGGTGGCCAGGACGATCGCGTGACCCTCGGCGGCCAGACCGCGCAGGACCGTGACCAGGCGGGACTTCGCCGCATAGTCCAGGCCGCGGGTCGGTTCGTCGAGGAGCAGGAGCGGGGGGCGGGCCGTCAGGACGACGGCCAGCGCGAGCGCCAGCCGCTGCCCCTCCGAGAGGTCACGGGGGTGGGTGGCGTCCCCGATGTCCGGCAGCAGCTCGGACACCAGGGCCCGGCAGGTGCCGGGCTCGGCCCCCGCGTCCTCGTCGGCCGCCGCGCATTCGGCGGCGACCGTGTCGGCGTACAGCAGGTCGCGCGGTTCCTGCGGGACGAGGCCCACCCGGCGTACGAGGTCCCGCGGTGCCGTGCGGTGCGGGACCGCGCCCCCGACCAGGACCGATCCGGCCGCCGGTCGGACCAGGCCGACCAGCGTGCCGAGGAGGGTGGACTTCCCGGCCCCGTTGCGGCCCATCAGCGCGATGATCTCGCCGGGGGCGGTGGTCAGGTCGACGCGCCGGAGCGCCTCGACGCGGCCGTGGCGGACGGCGAGGGCTTCGATCGAGGCCGGGGCCGTCGCCCGTGGAGTTGTCGGCTGGGGAACTGTCGCCCGCGAAACTGTCGCCCGCGGAACGGTCGGCTGCGGGGTCCTCGGCTTCGGGACGAGTTCCGCGAGCCGCTCCCGCAGGGACCCCGACCTGCGCCGTGCGTCGCGCACCGTGAGGGGGAGCGGGGACCAGCCGGCCAGTCGGCCCAGGTCCACCACCGGCGGGTACACCGGGGACACGGTCATGATCTCGGACGGGGTGCCGAGGAGCGGCGCGGTGCCCGGAGACGGGAGCAGGGCGACCTGGTCGGCGTACTGGATGACGCGTTCGAGGCGGTGTTCGGCCATGAGGACGGTCGTGCCGAGGTCGTGGACGAGGCGTTGCAGGACGGCGAGGACCTCCTCGGCGGCGGCCGGGTCCAGGGCCGAGGTGGGCTCGTCGAGGACCAGGACCCGCGGGTGGGGGGTCAGGACCGAGCCGATGGCGACGCGCTGCTGCTGGCCGCCGGAGAGCGTGGCGATCGGGCGGTCGCGGAGGTCCGCCAGGCCCAGCAGGTCCAGGGTCTCCTCGACGCGGCGGCGCATCACGGTCGGCGCGAGGCCCAACGACTCCATGCCGTAGGCGAGTTCGTCCTCGACCGTGTCCGTCACGAAGTGCGACAGCGGATCCTGGCCCACCGTGCCGACCACGTCCGCGAGCTCGCGCGGCTTGTGGGTGCGGGTGTCCCGTCCGGCGACCGTGACCCGGCCGCGCAGGGTGCCGCCCGTGAAGTGCGGGACGAGACCGGAGACCGCGCCGAGCACGGTCGACTTGCCGACGCCGGAGGGCCCCACGAGCAGGACGAGTTCACCCTCCGGGACCTCGAAGTCCACGCCCTGGACGGTGGGTTCGACAGCTCCGTCGTACGTCACGGAGACATCCTCGAAGCGGATCATGAGGGGTCCTTGGGGGTGGAGGGTTCCCGTGAGTGGGGTGTCGGGGCCACGAAGGCGGGGAGCAGGCCGAGCAGGATCGCCGCCGCGGGCCACAGGGGCAGGTCGGGAGCGGTCAGCGGGAGGACGCCGGGGCTCAGGGCCGCGGCGTCGTACGTGGCGGAGACGATCAGTCCGGTGGCGACCGCGGCTCCGGAACCCGCCACCAGCCAGGCCCGTACGCCCCACACGTCCGGGCGGTAGCGCGTACGGACCGAGCGGCGCCCGCCCAGCCACAGCCCGCCGAGCGCCGCGGCCACTCCGGCGAGCAGCACGGGCAGGCCGTAGGTGCCGCCCTCGGCGGTCAGCACTCCGTACGTGCCCGCGCAGACGCCGAGCAGACCGCCCAGCGTCAAGGCGGTGGTCGTACGGCGGACGGCGGGCGGTACCTCGGCGGTGCGGCCGTAGCCGCGGGCGTCCATCGCCGCCGCGAGGGCGACCGAACGCTCCAACGCGCCCTCCAGGACGGGGAGTCCGACATGCAGCAGGCCGCGCAGACCACGGTCGGGGCGGCCGCGCAGACGGCGGGCGGCGCGCAGTCGCCGGCCGTCCGCGATCAGGTTCGGCGCGAACGTCAGCGCGACGACCACCGCGACGCCCGCCTCGTACAGGGCGCCCGGGAGTGACTTCAGCAGCCGTGCCGGGTTCGCGAGGGCGTTCGCCGCGCCGACGCAGATGAGGAGGGTGGCCAGTTTCAGGCCGTCGTACAGCGCGAACAGCAGGCCCTCGGCGGTGACCCGGCCGCCGATACGGATGCCCTGGGCCCAGTGGGGGAGGGGGAGTTCGGGGAGGGTGACGAGGAGGTGGGTGCCGGGGATGGGGGAGCCGAGGAAGACGGCGAACGCCAGCCGGATGCCGAGGACGGCGATGCCGAGTCTGACGAACGCGGTGTAGGAGCGGGCCCAGGGGGCGTCGGTCCGGCGGGCGGCCACCACATAGCCGGCCACGGCTATGAGGAGGGCGAGCAGGAGGGGGTTGGTGGTGCGGGAGGCGGCGGTTCCCAGGCCCAGGGCCCAGATCCACCAGGCTCCTGGGGGGAGGGCGTTGGAACGGTGTGCCTTCGGCGCGCGTGTCATCGTCGGTCGCCGTACTCAGGGCCGGCGGCGGCGGGTCTGCCAGACCGCCGCCCCGCCGAGAGCGGCGACCGCGACGACTCCCGCGAGCAGGCCGAGCGACGGGCCGTGCCGGTCCGGCTCGGACTTGGCGTCGGCCTTGGCGTTGGCTTTCGAGGTGGCTTTCGCGGTGGTGGAAGGCGCGGTGTGTGACGTCGCGACCTGGTCGCCGCAGCCTGTTCCGGGGTAGCCCGCGATGGCGCACAGGAGGGCGTTGGTGTCGTACCGGAGGGGCTTGGCGACCGTCGCGAGCGCCTCGGCCGTGGTCGCGTCGGCGGGGACGCGGGCACAGACCGTCCGCGGTGCGGGCGGCGTCTCGCCGCCCGGGGCGTCCGCGGTCGTGCCGGAGTCGATGACGAGGGCCACCCGCTTGTGGCCCGCCCGGGCGGGCGTCTTCGCGCAGATGGACGCGAAGTCGGCGTCGCCGCGCGGCTTGGAGGCGTCCTGCGAGTCCGCGCTCACCGCGAAACGGAAGCCCTGCACGTCGCCGTCGGACGGCCGCGCGGTCGACGGGCCCTGCGTCGCGTACGTCCACTTCCCGCCGGTCAGGTCCCAGAACGACCAGTAGCGGTAGCCGACGGCCTGGGCCTGTCCCGCGCCGCCGAGTACGAGCAGGAGCAGGGACAGGACCAGTGCGCACGTCCGACGGCGGCTCACGGCTGCTGCTTCTTGTTCCGGGCGCTGATCAGGAAGCCGATGCCGATGCCGCCGACGAGACCGACGCCGATGATCCACCAGACGCTGACGCCGCTGTCGTCCTTCTTCTTCGCGGCTTCCGCGGCGGACGCGGATGCGGAGGCCGTGGGCTCGGCCGGGAGGGACGCGGGCGCGGGGCCGGTGGCGTTGAGCTGCTTGACGAGGTCCCGGCCACCGAAGTCGCGCGGGTCGAACGTCGCCGCGTCGGCGGCGAGGACGAGCTGCGCGTACGCGGCGGGTCCGGACTGCTCGGCCCACTGCGCGGAGTGGGCCTCCAGCCAGCGCAACGCGTCGGCCGCCTTGTCGCCGTGCCCGGCGGTCGCGAGCGCGACGACCGCGTCCGCCGTGTTGCCGTAGTCCGGCTGGTCCTTGGCGCCGGGCATCGTCGACGTGAGGTGCTGGTCCTTGGCGAGCGCCTTGACGAGGTACGCGGCGCCGTTCCGGGCCGCCTGTTCGGCGCCGGTGGCGGCTTTGCAGGAGAGGGGGTCGGCCACGGGCTTCAGGGGCTCACCGGCGAGGCCCTTGCCCAGGGCTCCGACCACGGCCGCCGCCGTCGCGTCCGCGTTGGCCGCGAGCTTGCCCTTCTTGTCCGGCTGGTAGGCGAACGCGCCCCCGTCGGCCCCGCCGCACGGGATCGACAGCTTCACGAGGGCGTCGTACGGCGACTTGCCGTCCTTGGAGACGTCCGCCGGCTTCTTGCCCACCGCCGCCAGCGCCCCGATCACCACGGACGTGGAGTTCGCGTCGCTCGCGCCGCCCGCCGTGTAGCCCCAGCCGCCGTCCTTGTTCTGTACGGACTTCAGCCATGCGACGGCCTTGCCCGTCTCGCCGCCGTGGCCGCCGAGCGCGGCGAGGGCCTGCACGGCCGCCGAGGTGCTGTTGGTGTCGACCATCGTCTTGGCGTCGCACTTCGCCGACGCGTCGGCGCGGTACGCCGCGAACGCCCCGTTCGCGCACTGCTGCCCGGCCAGCCAGTCGACGGCCTTCGCCGCGGGCTTCACACCGACGGTGTGCTGGGCGAGCAGCGCGAGGGACTGCCGCCAGACACCGTCGTAGGTGGGGTCGGTGGTGCCGTAGAGGCCGGAGGGTATCGCCGGGGCAGGCGAAGGCGAGGCGCCTTCGGCCACGGCGGCCGGGGCCAGGGCCGTACCGATCACTACGGTGGCGGCCAGTACCGCGGCGCTGCGGCGAACAATCATGACTCTCCCTGCGGGAGCCGGGCAGCACCGGGCGCAGGCTTGGCCCCGAGCGGCTCCGGCCCCGTGTCCCTCGACGGTGCCGGCCACCGGCGGGCTGCCGGTGGCACGAGCCGGTCACGTCCCGGACGAGGCGATCCGGCTCACCACCCTGCGGCTTCGCGCGGGCGGTTCACGGTTGCGGGTCAGCGCCGGAATTGCACCGGCTTCTCCGCGTACGGGTGTGATGACGACCTGCTTACTGTACCGGCCCGTAGGAATCGCCTGAGGAGTGGCTGTGACGGTGGATAGGTTCGGCGGCATGGGGACGGGGAGACTGATCGGTTCGGGGCGTTCGGCGGATGTCTTCGAGGTGGAGGGGGAGCGGGGCTGGGTGGTGCGCCGGGATCGGGACGGGTGGGGGGACGCGGCGGCCGAGGCGGCGGTGATGGAGTACGTGCGGGGGCACGGATATCCGGTGCCTGCCGTGCGGGCGGCGAGCCGGACCGAGATGGTGATGGAGCGGCTTTCGGGGCCGACCATGCTGGCGGCGTTCGAGGCGGGGGAGATCGGCGCGCGGGAGGGCGGTGGCGTGCTTGCCGGGCTGCTGCGCGCGCTGCACGCCGTGCCCGGCCGGGGCTCCGGTGACTCAGGCGTCCGCGTACTGCACCTGGATCTGCACCCGGACAACGTGATGCTCACCCCGGACGGCCCGAAGGTCATCGACTGGTCCAACGCCGAGGACGGGCCGCCCGGTCTGGACTGGGGCATGTCCGCCGTGATCCTCGCCCAGGTCGCCGTCGGCGCTGAGGTCCACGCGGAGCTGGCCCGCGAGACGCTGGTCGCGATGCTCGACGGGAACGCGGACCGGGTGACGCGGGAGGGGCTTGTGGAGGCGCGGGTGCGCCGGGCCGCCAATCCGACCATGAGCGCACATGAGGTCCGACTCCTCGCGGATGCCGAGGAGTTGATCCGGACGCTGCTTCACTGAGCGGTGCGGCGCCAGAAGTCGCGCATCAGCGGGGTCGGCGTCGGGTTCTCCATGGCCACCTGGGTGAGGAGCAGGGTGACGGTGCCGGTGGCGGGGACGAGGTGGCCGGTGGTGCCGGTGCCGCCACTCCAGCCGTAGCGGCCCGGGACGTTCCAGGGGTCGGTGGGCGCGATGTCGACCTGGGCGCCGTAACCCCAGCCCTGGCCCTCCATGAAGAGCGCGCCGATCTCGCGCTGCGGCCGGGTGAGGTGGTTGGTGGTCATCTGCCGTACCGAGGCGCGGGAGAGGAGCCGGTGGCCCTCGGCCGTGGTGCCGCCCGCGAGGAGCAGCCGGGCGAAGGCCAGCCAGTCGTCGGCGGTCGAGACGAGTCCACCCCCGCCGGAGGGGAACGGCGGCACGCGGCTCCACTGACCGTCGGGCGCGTCGGCCAGTTCGAGACCATGGCCGTCGGGCGCGGTGCGGTAGGAGCTGGTGAAGCGGTCGCGCTTGGCGGCCGGTACCTCGAACGCCGTGTCGGTCATGCCGAGCGGCTCGAAGATCCGCTCGGCCAGGAACTCCGGCAGTGAACGGCCCGTGACCCGGGAGACCAGCACGCCCTGGAGGTCGGAGCAGGTGCCGTACAGCCAGGCCTCGCCCGGCTGGTACAGCAGCGGGATCCGGGACAGGTCCGCCAGCCATGCGTCCGGCGCCGGGAAGCCCTGCGGTTCGCGGCCGTCCTTCTGGACCTCGAACAGCGCCTGGACCTGCGGCAGTGTGAAGTCGGACGGGAAGCCCCAGCCCGCCCGGGAGGAGAGCAGGTCGGCGACGGTGAGGGGACGGGCGGCCGGGACCACGTCCTCGACCGGACTCGACGGGGTCCGTACGACCATCGGCTTCGCCAGCTCCGGGAGCCAGGTGTCGACCGGATCGTCCGACGCGATCTCCCCGTCCTCGATCAGCATCATCACCGCCGCCGCGGTGATCGGCTTGCTGATCGAGGCGATACGGAAGATCGAGTCCCTGGCCATCGGGGCGCTGCCCTCGACGTCGACGGTGCCGACGGCCCGGACCTCGACCGTGTCGCCGCGGGCCACCAGGCCCACGGCTCCGGGCACCTTGCCCTCGTCGACGTACGCCTTCAGGAGGTCGTGCAGGCCGCTCGCCGACCTGGGGTTCGGGTCCGGCTTCGGCAACGGGTTCGGCATCGGCTTCGGCATCGGTCGGCCTTTCTGGGGGGTGCTGCTTCGGTATCTACGACTCCCGTCGCGTCGCGGAATCATCGGTCACGGCACGGGCGCCGGAACCGTCGCCTCCGTGGGCTGGCACAGCACCAGGGCGAGATCGTCGGCGAGGGCGGTGCCGGTGTGGGCGAGCAGGCGGGCGTGCAGGGACCGCAGGGCCTCGTCGGGGAGCGGCTCGCGCAGGGCGAGCGCCGCCTCGCCGAGGAGGGGGAACGGGGCGCCCTCCGGGTCACGGGCCTCGGTGAGGCCGTCGGTGTAGAGGAGCAGCCGGTCGCCGGGCTGGAGCCGTACGCGGTACTGGCGCGGGTCGGGATCGAGGCCCAACGGCGGTGTGGGGACGAGGGGTTCGAGGAGTTCGATGCGGTGGCCGGAGCGCAGCGGGGGCGGATGGCCGCAGTTGACGAGCCGCACCTCGCCGGGCGCGAACTCGGCGAGCACCGCGGTGACGAAGTCCTCGGGGCCCAGCTCGGGGGTGAGGAGGGCGTCGAGTTCGGTGGTGAGGGTCACCAGGTCCGGTGCGGTGTAGGCGAGTTCACGGAAGGCCGTGATGGTGCCGGCGGTCAGCCGGAGCCCCTCGACGCCGTGGCCGCGTACGTCGCCGACGAGGACCCGCAGGCCGTACGGCGTCACCGCGACGTCGTACAGGTCGCCACCGACGGTCGATTCGTGGGAGGCGCTGTGATACCGGGTACAGACCCGGGTGCCGTCGAAGGTGCGGGAGATGGGCCGCAGGATCGCCGTCTGGGTGACCCGGGCCACCTCGCGGGCCCGCGCCAGCCGGTCGCGGAGGCGGTCGCGCTGCCGGGCCGCGTACACGGTGAGCGCGCAGCCGACGAGGAGTCCGCCCCAGCGGATGCCGAAGCCGGTGCTCGGCACCTCGTCGTTGCCGATCCCCATGGCCAGGCCCAGGACCGCCGACCAGCAGCACACCAGCACGGTGTGCCGGACGCCGAGCCGGGCGCAGGCCAGCAGCGGGCCGATGAGCAGCAGGGTGATGAGCGGCGGTACCTGGTCGAAGAGCAGATCCGGCACGGCGATCAGCAGACAGGTGACGAGCGGCGCGAGCAGCGCCCGCCGCTCCCACTGTTCTTGATGTCCTCGGTCTTCTTGGTGTTCTCGACGATCTCGCTGACCCTGCTCCTTCGTGCCCATCACCCGACGATCTCCGAACATCGACCGCCGCACCCTCACCAACAGGGAGTTGATCGCATCTCGTCGAAAGGTGCCCGGAACTGTCGTGGTGCCGACGCTCTTCTGTCCGAGTTCTCGGACAGCCGCCGGAGCCGGTGTGATCCGTCCAGACTGGTTGTTGTGTCCGACAAAACGACCGAGCCGACGCATCCGACCGGCGGCGGGCCCGGCAATCTGCCGCCCGAGACGCACAGCTTCGTCGGGCGACGGGAGGAACTCCACTGGCTGGAGGCGGAGTTGGACTCCTCGGTGGGCATATACCGGCTCCTGAGCGTCGTCGGCGTCGGCGGAGTCGGCAAGACCCGGCTCGCCCTGCGCGCCCTGGGCCGGGTCCAGGAGGCCTACCCCGACGGCGTCTGGCTGGTGGAACTCTCCCCCCTGCACACCGCGGGCCTGGTCGGCCTTGCCGTCGTGGAGGCGCTGCGGCTCGCCGACCAGTCCACCGGTCCCGTCACCGAGGTGGTGGCCGAATGGGCCGAGGACAAAAGGCTGTTGCTGGTGCTCGACTCCTGCGAACACGTCCTCGCGGAGTGCGCCGCACTCGTCGAGACCCTGCTGCCCGCCCTCCCCGGCCTGCGCGTCCTCGTCACCAGCCGCGAACCGCTCGGACTGCCCGGCGAACTCGTGCTGACCCTGGACCCGCTGCCGATCGCCGACGACGCGGTCACCCTGTTCGCCGACCGCGCCACCAACACCGGTTTCACCCTCGACGACATCAACCGCCCCACCGTGGAGGCCGTCTGCCGCCGCCTCGACGGCATCCCGCTCGCCCTCGAACTCGCCGCCGCCCGACTGTCCGAACTGTCCCTGGCCCAGCTCCACGGCCGGCTCGGCGAACGCCTGCCGTCCCGGCTCGACCTGCTCAGCGCCCCGCGCGACGGCGCCGGACCGCCACGCCACCAGACACTGCGCACGGCGATCGGCTGGAGCCACGAACTGTGCGCACCGCTGGAGCGGCTGCTGTGGGCCCGGCTCTCGGTGTTCGCGGGCGGCTTCTGCTTGCGCGCCGCCGAGGAGATCTGCGCGGGCGGCCCGCTGCCCGCCGGGCGGATCGCCGCACTGCTCGCCCGGCTCGTCGAGCAGTCCATCGTGCAGCGCCACCGCACCGACCCCGCCCGCTTCCGGCTCCTCGACACCGTCGGGGAGTTCGGCGCCGACTGGCTGCGCGCCCTCGGCGAGGAACAGGCCGTACGGCTGCGCCACCGCGACCACTTCCGGCGGCTGGTCCGTCAGGGATGGACCGAGTGGAACACCGGACGGCAGGTCGCCTGGTGCGAACGCACCCTCACCGAACACGCCAACCTGCGCGCCGCGATGGACTGCGCGCTCACCGACCCCGACCGCCGGATCGCCCTGGGGATGGCGGCCGACCTCGGCTTCCTGTGGCGGCACTGCGGCTCTCTGCGCGACGCCCAGCACTGCCTGGACCTCGCGCTCGCCGCCGACCCGCCGCCCGGACCCGACCGCACCCGCGCCCTGTGGGCACGCGGCGCGGTGGCACTGCTCCAGGGCGACCTGGAGGTCGCGGCGGACTGGGCGGAGCGCTGCACGGACGCGGCGGACACCCAGGCCGACCCGGTGGCCGTGGTGGCCGCCGCGTATCTCACCGGCGGCCAGCTGGCGCTGAGCGGCCGACTGGGCGAGGCGATCGACGTACTGTCCGCCACGCCCCGACTGCCCATCAGGCAGGACGGGTTCGGGGCGGCCCAGCTCCAGGTCCGGGTGGCGCTGTCCTTCTCGCACCTGCTGCGCGGCGACCACGACCGGGCGCGGACGGTGGCCGAGGAGGTGCGCGAGGCCAGCGTGGAGTGCGGGGAGTCGTGGGCGGGCGCCTTCGCCGACGGGATCGTCGCCCAGACGGACCTGGCCCGCGGCGAGGTCCGCGCCGCCGTCGACAACGCCCGCACCGCGCTCGCCGGACACGGTCTGCTGCACAACACCGTCGGCGCGGCCATGGCGCTGGACGTCCTGGCCGCCGCGGTCGTCGCGGCGGGCGACGGCCTGCGCGCCGCCCGCCTCCTCGGCATCGGCGAGCGCGTCTGGGAACTCACCGGCCGCGCCCAGATGGACTCGCCCGATCTCCTCGCCACCCGCCGTTCCCACGAACTCCGCATCCGCGCCGAGATCGGCGACAGCGCCTACCGCGCGGCGTACGAAGAGGGGTTCGGGATGCCGTACGAGGAGGGGCTCGACTACGCGGCGGAGGGCCGGTGACGGGGGGTGGGGCCGCCGAACGGCAGAAAGAGGGTGCGGGTCGAGAGCAGCCACTGCCCGTCGACCCTGCGGAAGGTGTCCTCGTAGTGTCCGATCTGCACGGGGGGCCCGGCGGGGACCATGCCGCCGGTGTGGCCGTCGACCCGGTAGGTGGTGAAGTACGAGGTGGCCCGCGCCTGGGTCGGTGAGTCCACGGTGACCAGGACGTTCGCCATCATGCGGCGCGAGAGCCGGTCCCCGGGGCGCGCGCCGAAGTAGGCGCGCAGGGCGGCACGCCCCTCGACGAGCCGGTCGCCCTCCGGCCACCGCCAGACGCCGTCCTCGGTGAACAGCTCGGCGACGGAGGCGGGTTCACCGAGGTCGAGACGGTGGACGAAGTCGAGAACGAGACGCTCACAGGCGCGTTCGGCGAGAAGCTGTTCGAGGGCGGGCTGTTCGAGAGGGTCCATGAGCTGTTGCTATCAGCTCCGGGCTTGCCGTCTCCAACGCATTACGGCGCCACGCGAACGCGGTACTGCGCCACGCGAACGCGGTACTGCGCCACGCGAAAGCGGTACTGCGCCACGCGAACGCGTTACAACGCCACGTACGTCACCGGATCACTCCCCGTCACCGCCTCCGCCCGGCCCAGTTTCACCAGGCGGCGCACATGGGCCTCGGCCTCCGACACCGCGATGTTGCGGGAGGTGAAGGGGATCTGGTCCCACGGGCGGTTCCACTCCATGCGCTCGGCGAGCTGCCAGGAGGTGAGCGGGGTCGACAGCAGGGCGAGCAGGCCGGTGAGCCGCTCCTCATGGTGTGCGAGCAACTCCCGTACGCGGCCGGGCGCGTCGGTGAAGGCGTGCTGGTGGGCCGGGAGCACCTCGGCCGGGTTCAGCCGGCCGACGCGCTCCAGGGCGTCCAGATAGTCCCCGAGGGGATCGGCGACAGTGGCGTCGTCGGGATCCTCGTACAGGCCGATGTGCGGGGTGATCCGAGGGAGCAGGTGGTCGCCGGAGAAGAGGCGGCCGTTGCCGGGGAGAGCGGCCGGGTGGGACTCCTCCAGGTGGAGGCAGACATGGCCGGGCGTGTGGCCCGGGGTCCAGATCGCGCGCAGGCGGCGCCCCGCCAGGTCGAGGAGCTCGCCGGGGACGATCTCACGGTCGGGGAGCGCGGGGGCGAAGGCGGGCAGGCCGGTGGAGAGCCGGGCCGTACGGGCCTCGCGCAGCAGCGCCACGTGCTCCTCGGGGGCGCCCGAGGACGCCAGCTTGTCCGCCATGTAGGAGAACCAGCGGTCGGCCCGGTTCTCCCGGGTCCGCCGCACGATCGCGGTGTCCAGCGCGTGCATCGCGATCCATGCCCCGGACGCCTCCCGCACCTTGCCCGACAGACCGTGGTGGTCGGGGTGGTGGTGGGTGATGACCACGCCGTGCACCTCGGCGACGGAGACGCCGCAGGCGGTGAGCCCGGCGGCGAGGGCGTCCCAGGAGGCCGGGTCGTCCCAGCCGGTGTCGATCAGCACGGGGCCCAGATCGGTGTCGACGAGGTGGACCAGCGTCGTTCCGAGCGGGTTGTCCGGGATGGGGACCCTGATCGACCGTACGCCCCCGCCGTGATCGGTCACCTGCGTCATGGATCCCCACCAATCGCCGTGTTCTCGCCACTATAACTAGAACCGATTCCATTGGGTGCTCAAACCAACCGTTCTGTTGGGCGCTGCGCGAGTCATGAGTCCGGCCCGTGGACTCCGTCGACCGGAACTGGTATCAGTTCTCATATCTGATGAAGCGTCAGAAACCAGGGAGGCGGTCGGCCATGACCGAGCTCGTGGAGCACGGACAGCTGTTCATAGGCGGGGAGTTGACGGACCCCCTGGGCAAGGACGTCATCGAGGTGATCTCGCCGCACACCGAGGAGGTCATCGGGCGCGTCCCGCACGCGTCGACCGAGGACGTGGACCGGGCGGTCGCCGTCGCGCGCCGGGCGTTCGACGAAGGACCCTGGCCCCGGATGAGCCTCGACGAGCGGATCGAGGTCGTCACCCGGATCAAGGACGGGATCGCGGTACGGCACGAGGAGATCGCCCGGGTCATCTCCTCGGAGAACGGCTCCCCGTACTCCTGGAGCGTCCTCGCGCAGGCCCTCGGCGCGATGATGGTGTGGGACGCGGCGCTCACGGTCGCGCGGAACTTCACCTACGAGGAGACACGCGACGGCGTCCTCGGGCGGATCCTCGTCCGGCGCGAGCCGGTGGGCGTGGTCGCGGCCGTGGTGCCGTGGAACGTGCCGCAGTTCGTGGCGGCCGCCAAGCTCGCGCCCGCGCTGCTGACCGGCTGCACGGTCGTACTGAAGCCGTCGCCCGAATCGCCCCTGGACGCCTATCTGCTGGGCGAGATCGCGAAGGAGGCCGGGCTGCCGGAGGGTGTCCTGTCGATCCTGCCCGCCGACCGCGAGGTCAGCGAGTACCTGGTCGGACACCCCGGCATCGACAAGGTCTCCTTCACCGGATCGGTCGCGGCCGGCCGACGCGTGATGGAGGTGGCCTCGCGCAACCTCACCCGCGTGACGCTGGAGCTGGGCGGGAAGTCGGCGGCGGTGGTCCTGCCGGACGCGGACCTCCGCACCGCCGTCCCCGGAATCGTCTCGGCGGCCTGGATGAACAACGGGCAGGCGTGTGTCGCGCAGACCCGGATCCTGCTGCCGCGCTCGCGCTACGACGAGTTCGCGGACGCCTTCGCCGCGGCGGCGGGCGCGCTGGTCGTCGGGGACCCGCTGGACCCGGCCACCCAGGTCGGCCCACTGGTCGCCAGGCGTCAGCAGCAGCGCAACCTCGACTACATCCGCATCGGCCAGGAGGAAGGCGCCAAGATCCTCACGGGCGGTGGCCGTCCGCACGGGCTCGACCGGGGCTGGTACGTCGAGCCGACCCTCTTCGGGGACGTCGACAACTCCATGCGGATCGCTCGGGAGGAGATCTTCGGGCCGGTGATCTGCCTCCTCCCCTACGGCGACGAGAACGAGGCCGTGAAGATCGCCAACGACTCCGACTACGGGCTGAGCGGCAGCGTCTGGACGGCGGACGTCGCGCACGGCATCGACGTCGCGCGGCAGGTCCGTACCGGCACGTACTCCGTGAACACCTTCAGCCTCGACATGCTCGGCCCCTTCGGCGGCTACAAGAACTCGGGGCTGGGGCGGGAGTTCGGGCCCGAGGGGTACGGCGAGTTCCTGGAGCACAAGATGATCCACCTGCCGGCCGGCTGGGAGGCCTGAGGATGGGCGACCGCTGGGGGGTCGAGGTCGACCGCTCCGTCTGCATCGGCTCCGCCCAGTGCGTCCACCGCGCCCCGGAGGCCTTCCGGCTCGACACCGCCATGCAGTCGCATCCGGCCGAGGCGGAGACCGACGCCAACGAGAAGATCCTTGAGGCGGCGGAGAGCTGTCCGGTGGAGGCCATCATGATCACACTGCTGGGCAACGGGGAGCCGGTGTTTCCACCGGAGGACTGAGACCGGGATCGAGGCCGGGGCTGAGACCGGGACCGAGGCCGGGACCGAGGCCGGGCGCGGCCTCGAAAAAAAGTCCTCTTTGGGTGGTTCCATCCGGCCGTGGGCGTTCTATCCTGGTAGTGGCCTACGAGGCGAGTGAGGGAGTTCAACCGGAGTAGCCGACTTTGGCGAGAGGCAGCAACTTCCGCCGAGGCCGACGTCGACGGTCGGGCTGAGAGGCCTGAAGGTAGTAGTCGGACCGGAAGGCGACCTCCATTACCTGATCCGGACCATGCCGGCGAAGGGAACCCGTCTCGTAGGTTTTCGCGTGCCTTCGCGTGCCTTCGCGTGCCGGCGGCCTGGCTAGGGCTTCTCGGCCGGCTCCGTCAGGTCGATCAGGCGGCACACCGTCTCGATGTCGATCTTGACCTGGGCGATGGAGGCGCGGCCGGAGAGCCAGGTGATCAGGGCCGAGTGCCAGGTGTGCTCGATGACCCGGACCGCGGAGAGCTGCGCGGGGCTCGGGTCGTCCAGCCCCATCGCGTCCAGGATGATCACCGTGGTCTGCCGGGACACCTGGTCGACCTCGGGGCTGACACTGCGGTCCGCGAAGGTCAGCGCGCGGACCATGGCGTCGGCCAGGTGCGGCTCGCGCTGGAGGGCGCGGAAGGCCCGCATCAGCGTCTCCGCCACCCGCTCCGCCGCCGTGTCCCCGGCCGGCGGCTTCTTGCGGAGGGTGCCGTGCATGTGCTCCAACTGGTCCTGCATGGTGGCGACCAGCAGATGGACCTTCGAGGGGAAGTAGCGGTACAGCGTGCCGAGGGCGACCTGTGAGGACTCCGCGACCTCGCGCATCTGCACCGCGTCGAAGCCGCCCCGGCTGGCCAACTGCGCGCTCGCGTGCAGGATCCGGCGGCGGCGTGCCTCCTGCCGCTCGGTGAGCGGGGGAGAGGCCGGCTGCGCGGCGGGTCGCGCGGACTTGGCTTGCACCTTGACTTCCGCAGGCATGGGTCCCGTTCCGTGGTTCAGCTGGAGGAGCGACGAGACAGCATGGCAGACACTTCCGTGGGTCAGAACACATCCGTCATGTCATCCGTCCCGACGCTTTGGTCGTGGCGCGGATCACCTGATCCACTGCTCACAGAGACGCTACCTGCCGGTAGATTCAGTGCTCCTCGAACGATCAAGTCTGAAACTTGTTCTAGATTAGCGTCCCGGCGTAATCTCGCGGGAAACTGCAGGGAGAAGGGGGCCGTAAGTGACCGCTGAGGCCATGGAGGCGGGCCCCGGAGCGGGCGCGGCCACCAACGGTGACGGACCGTTGCGCATCGCGCTCCTCACGTACAAGGGGAACCCGTTCTGCGGCGGTCAGGGCGTGTACGTACGGCACCTCTCGCGCGAACTGGCCCGCCTGGGCCACCGGGTCGAGGTCATCGGCTCCCAGCCGTATCCCGTGCTGGACGAGAACCTCCCCGGGCTCAGCCGCAACCTCACCCTCACGGAACTGCCCAGCCTCGACCTGTACCGCCAGCCGGACCCCTTTCGCACCCCGAAGCGCGAGGAGTTCCGTGACTGGATCGACGCGGTCGAGGTCGGCACGATGTGGACCGGCGGCTTTCCCGAACCCCTGACCTTCTCCCTGCGCGCCCGCCGCCATCTGCGCGCCCGGCGCGGGGACTTCGACGTCGTGCACGACAACCAGACGCTCGGGTACGGGCTGCTGGGCGACGTCGGCGCGCCGCTGGTCACCACCATCCACCACCCCATCACGGTCGACCGCCAGTTGGAGCTCGACGCCGCGGAGGGGCGCCGGCGCCGCGCGTCCGTACGCCGCTGGTACGCCTTCACACGCATGCAGAAGCGGGTCGCGCGCCGTCTGCCGTCCGTGCTCACCGTCTCCGGCAGCTCGCAGCAGGAGATCGTCGACCACCTGGGCGTCGCCCGGGACCGTGTCCACGTCGTGCACATCGGCGCGGACACCGACCTCTTCTCGCCCGATCCGTCTGTGCCGCAGGTACCGGGCCGGATCGTCACCACGTCCAGCGCGGACGTGCCCCTCAAGGGACTCATCCACCTCGTCGAGGCGCTTGCCAAGGTGCGCACCGAGCACCCCGGCGCGCATCTCGTCGTCGTCGGCAAGCGTGCCGAGGACGGGCCGGTCGCCCAGGCCATAGAGCGGTACGGCCTGGAGCGCGCCGTCGAGTTCGTCAAGGGCATCTCGGACGCGGAGCTCGTCGACCTCGTGCGGTCCGCCGAGGTCGCCTGCGTGCCGTCCCTGTACGAGGGGTTCTCCCTGCCCGCCGCCGAGGCGATGGCCACGGGGACGCCGCTGGTGGCCACCACCGGCGGGGCGATCCCGGAGGTCGCCGGACCCGACGGCGAGACCTGCCTCGCGGTTCCGCCCGGCGACTCGGGGGCGCTGGCCGCCGCGCTGGTCCGGGTGCTGGGCGACCCGGAACTGCGGGTACGGCTCGGCTCCGCCGGACGCGCGCGGGTACTGGACCGCTTCACCTGGGCCCGCGCCGCCGAGGGCACGGTGGCCCACTACCGCGAGGCGATGGCGCTTTCCCACGCTCGGCTTCGCTCGCGCGGGGGGACCCCCGTCGCGCCGACGGCCATTGCGCCGGGCGCCGCCCTGTCGGGCGCTGCTGCGCAGGGGGCCGTCGCACCAGAGGTCACCGCACCGGCAGCTGCCGCAGCGGTCACGGCCGCGCAGGCGTCCGCCGTCGCGCCGGACGCCCCCGCCCCGGCGGCCGTCGCCACGGTCGGTGCGGGCGCTGTCTCCACCCCCGGCGCCGTCTCCACCCCCGGCCCCGCAGGGACCCCCGGCCCCGTAGATTTCGGCCCGGCCACGGGCGTCACCCCCACCTCCGATCGTGAAAGCAGGGCCACGTGCTGACCGTCGACTTCTCCCGGTTCCCGCTCGCCCCGGGCGACCGCGTACTGGACCTCGGATGCGGTGCCGGCCGGCACGCGTTCGAGTGCTACCGGCGCGGCGCCCAGGTCGTCGCGCTGGACCAGAACGGCGAGGAGATCCGCGAGGTCGCCAAGTGGTTCGCGGCGATGAAGGAGGCGGGCGAGGCCCCGGTCGGCGCCACCGCGACCGCGATGGAGGGTGACGCGCTCGCGCTGCCCTTCCCTGACGCCTCCTTCGACGTCGTGATCATCTCCGAGGTCATGGAGCACATCCCGGACGACAAGGGTGTCCTCGCCGAGATGGTGCGCGTGCTGAAGCCGGGCGGGCGCATAGCGATCACCGTGCCGCGCTACGGCCCGGAGAAGGTGTGCTGGACGCTGTCCGACGCGTACCACGAGGTCGAGGGCGGTCACATCCGCATCTACAAGGCGGACGAACTGCTGGGCAAGATGAAGGAGGCCGGGCTCAAGCCGTACGGCACCCATCACGCCCACGCCCTGCACAGCCCCTACTGGTGGCTGAAGTGCGCGTTCGGCGTCGACAACGACAAGGCGCTGCCCGTGCGGGCGTACCACAAGCTGCTGGTCTGGGACATCATGAAGAAGCCGCTGGCCACCCGGGTCGCCGAGAACGCGCTGAACCCGCTGATCGGCAAGAGCTTCGTGGCGTACGCGACCAAGCCCCACCTGCCCCTCGACTCCGCCGCGGTGGACGCTTCGTGACGACTCCGCGCACGCCCCGGACAGAACACCTCGTCCTGCCCGGGGTCCTCACCGCCGAGGAGGCGGCCGCCACGGTGCGGGCCATCCTCGGGGTGCAGCGGCCAGACGGCGCCATACCGTGGTTCCGTGGGCACCACCTCGACCCGTGGGACCACACCGAGGCGGCCATGGCGCTGGACGCGGCGGGGGAGCACGAGGCGGCCGAGCGGGCGTACGAGTGGCTGGCCCGGCACCAGAACCAGGACGGTTCCTGGTACGCGGCGTACGCCGACGGGGACGCGGACGACGTCACCGACCGCGGCCGGGAGACCAACTTCTGCGCCTACATCGCGGTCGGCGTCTGGCACCACTACCTCGCCACCGGCGACGACGCCTTCCTCGACCGGATGTGGCCCGCGGTCTACGCGGCCGTGGAGTTCGTGCTGCGCCTCCAGCAGCCCGGCGGGCAGATCGGCTGGAAGCGCGAGGACGACGGCACGGCGGTCGAGGACGGGCTGCTGACCGGGAGTTCGTCCATCCACCACGCGCTGCGCTGCGCGCTCGCCATCGCCGAGCAGCGTGAAGAGCCGCAGCCCGACTGGGAGTTGGCGGTCGGCGCGCTACGGCACGCGATCCGCAGGCACCCCGAGCGGTTCCTCGACAAGGACCGCTACTCGATGGACTGGTACTACCCGGTGCTCGGCGGCGCGTTGACCGGCGCCGAGGCCGAGGCCCGGATAGCGGAGGGCTGGGACAAGTTCGTGGTCCCGGGCCTCGGCGTGCGCTGTGTGGTGCCCAACCCGTGGGTGACCGGCGGCGAGTCGGCCGAACTCGCCCTGGCGCTGTGGGCCGTGGGCGAGTCCGACCGTGCCCTGGAGATCCTCCAGTCCATCCAGCACCTGCGCGACCCGAAGACGGGCCTCTACTGGACGGGCTACGTCTTCGACGCCCGGACGATCTGGCCCGAGGAGCTCACCAGCTGGACGGCCGGCTCGGTCCTGCTCGCCGTCGCCGCGCTCGGCGGCGACGAGGCGACCTGCGCGGTCTTCGGCGGCGAGCGCCTGCCGCTGGGGCTCGACGCGGAGTGCTGCTGAGCCCTGTCGGCGGCGGGGCGGGGACACGCTCAGTGGCGGTGCATGCGGTTGGCGATGGCGTGGCCGATGAAGAGGTACACGACGGCGGCCAGGCCGTAACCCGCGACCACGCGTGCCCACGCCCTGTCGAAGGTGAACAGGTCGCGGGACCAGCCGGCCAGCCAGCTCGCCACGTTGTGGACGAACTGGACCAGGTCGTTGGCCCGGTTCGCGTCCAGGAGATACATCAGGATCCACAGGCCGAGGATGACGGCCATCACGTCGGCGACGATCGCGATGACCGTGCCCGCTTGGTTGGAACCGTTGCGATATCGAGGGGACATGCCCTCCGGGTTGCCGCGTATCCGTGGATGAAACCCGCGGGGTACGGCACCCGAACGGGTCGCTCGAGTGGCGCAGTGACCGTGTTCGGGTGAGCCTGCTGGAAGAGCCGTGTCTCCCGGAAACCGGGAGAACCGTTCCCTTCCCCGGAGGACCCCGTGCCCGTACCGATACGGCGCCTCGTCGTGGCGCTCACCGTCTGTTGCGCCCTGCTCGCCGGCGCCACGGCCTGCGGCAGTGGCAGCAGCGCCACCAAGGACACCGCCGCCGTCGTGGCGGCCGCCACCCCGTCCAGCAGCAGCACCGTGGAGAAACAGAAGCTCTCCAAGACCCGCTTCGTGGCGAACGCGGGCCTGGCCGCCGGAGCCACCTACCAGTGGATCGTGAAGCCCTGGAAGGCCGGCAAGTTCAAGAAGGGCGCCAAGGGCCGCAGGACCGCCCTGATCAAGGCGGCCATCGCCGGCACGTTCGCGTACAACCGGCTCAAGGCCGCGAGCAGGAACGCCCAGGGCGACCCCACGCTCTCCAAGGCCGTCGCCCCGCTCACCGCGGGCATCGACGCCCTCAAGAACCTGCCGTCCAAGCTCCGCAAGGGTGACTCGACGGACGCGACCGTGGGCTCGTTCGACGACATCATCAACAAGGTGAAGGACGCGGGCAAGAGCGCGGGCGCCGAGGTCAAGGACAAGGTGCCGTCGGCCTCGCAGCTGTCCGGCGGCTGAGCCCCGACCGCCGTACCGCCCCTAGGAGTTGAGCTCGGCGAGAACCCGCAGCGAGTGAGGGTCCGGTGACAGCGCCAGTAGGTCTGTCACCGGGCCCTTGCGCCACAACTCCAGCCGCTCGGCGATGCGTTCACGCGGTCCGACGAGAGAGATCTCGTCGGCGAAAGCGTCCGGGACGGCGAGCACCGCTTCCTGGCGGCGTCCCGCGAGGAACAGCTCCTGGATGAGCCGGGCCTCCTCCTCGAACCCCATCCGTGCCATCAGATCGGCGTGGAAGTTGCGCGCCGCGTGCCCCATCCCGCCGATGTAGAAGCCGAGCATCGCCTTCACGGGCAGCAGCCCCTTGGCGACGTCGTCGCAGACGCGGACATGGGCCATGGGCGCGACGAGGAAGTCGGCGGGGAGATCGCTCAGCGCGGCCTCGTAGGCCCCTGGGCGGGTCGGCGACCAGTACAGCGGCAGCCAGCCGTCCGCGATCCGGGTCGTCTGCGCGATGTTCTTCGGCCCCTCGGCGCCGAGCAGGACCGGCAGGTCGGCGCGGAGCGGATGCGTGATCGGCTTCAGCGGCTTGCCGAGCCCGGTGCCGTCCTCGCCCCGGTAGGGGTGCTTGTGGAAGCGGCCGTCGAGCTCGACGGGCCCTTCGCGCCTGAGGACCTGGCGTACGACGTCGACGTACTCCCGGGTCGCGGTCAGCGGCGACTTCGGGAACGGACGCCCGTACCAGCCCTCCACGACCTGTGGCCCCGACAGCCCGAGGCCGAGCATCATGCGCCCGCCCGAGAGGTGGTCGAGGGTGAGCGCGTGCATCGCGGTGGTGGTGGGGGAGCGGGCGGCCATCTGCGCGACGGCCGTGCCGAGCCGGATGCGGGTCGTGTGCGCGGCGATCCAGGTCAGCGGGGTGAAGACGTCCGAGCCCCAGGACTCGGCGGTCCACACGGAGTGGTAGCCGAGCCGCTCCGCCTCCTGGGCGAGCGGCAGATGGTCCGCGGAGGGGCCGCGCCCCCAGTAGCCGAGTGCGAGGCCGAGCCGCATGAACCCTCCAGGAGTTAGGTTCTGACGATGCGTCAGTCATGTGCACGCGCCAGCCGACTGTACGGCAACGGCCCCCCGCCCGGAAGGACGAGGGGCCGTGGGAGGCCGTACGGGAGCGGACGCGGCCGGTCAGCCGCGCTGGATCCCGGAGGTGTCCTGCAGTACGCCGCGACGGCCGTCCTGCGTCTGCGCCACCAGGTTCGCACCGCGCTGTTCCACGGCCAGGTACCAGGTGCCCGGCGCGAGTTCGGCGATCGGCGCCGGCGAACCGTCCTCCGAGAACAGCGGACGCGGCACCGGCACGGCGAACCAGAACGGCGAGAAGTCACCGGCGGGCGGCTGCGGTTGCGGGGCCGGCGCCTGCTGCGGCTGGCTGGGCTGGCCGCCGAACGCCTGCCCCTGCTGCGGCTGACCCCCGAAGGCCTGACCCGGCTGCTGGGCACCGGGGTAGCCGTAACCCCCGGGCGGCTGGGCGCCGTAGGGCTGGGGCGCGGCGGGCTTGGGGGCGGGAACGAGCGCGGCCTGCAGGGCCGGGACGAGCGGGGTCGCGATGGCGGCGCCGGCCATGACCAGCGTCGCGATGAACGCGAGGATGAGGCCGGTGCCGGCGCTGACGCCGCTGTCCCCGCTGCCGGCGTTGTCGACGCCACCCATCGGGTCGAAGACGTTCCCGAGCGCGCTCCACGCGGCGAAGACCGTGAAGGCGACGCCGAACTGACCGAGGTCGAGTCCGACGATCTTGGGCACCTGCGGCAGGCCGTGGGAGACGACGACCAGCGCGGCCCCGATGAGGCCGGCCAGGACCACGCTCAGCAGGAGCGGTCCGCTCGACCAGGCGCTGGGGATATTGGCACTGCTCGAGGCCCCGTCGATCGAAAAATTGTCGAGGAACGACGCGATGAACAGCAATACCGCTGCTCCGATCACCACGCCGTCGCCTCGAGTGAGGGAGCGGATATTCACTTCAGGTCCTTCGTCAGTCGTCTCGTCGTCGGTGGAGGCGTCGCTGACACCATGTCGCCGTAAGGCCCTGGTGTGAAGCGCGGGGGTGGCCCCTCATCGTAGGGACGACACTATCGCCCGTTCGATCAGGGTGTCCGTCGGGTTCGATCCGCCGATCACTACCCGCGCAGGAAACTCACGATTCCCTCAGAGATCCCACGCGCCGCCTTCTGCCGCCATGCGCCGCTGGTCAGCAACGCAGCGTCCTTGCTATCGCGCATGTTGCCGCACTCGATGAACACCTTCGGAACCGTTGACAGATTGAGACCGCCGAGATCACTGCGGACGTCGAGTCCGGTGCCGCCGCCGACGTAGTTGGAGGGCGCGCTGCCGGTGTCGCGGACGAAGTTGCCCGCGATGCGCTCGCCGAGATCGCGGGAGGGGGCGACGATCGCACGGGTGTCGGCGGTGCCGGAGTGGACGGACGCGGGGAGGATGACGTGGAAGCCGCGGTTGCCGGCCGCGGAGCCGTCCGCGTGGATGGAGACGACCGCGTCGGCGTGCGCGTCGTTGCCGATGCGGGCCCGCTCGTCGACGCACGGGCCCCAGGAACGGTCGCCGTCCTGGGTGAACTTCACCGTGGCGCCCTCCTGTTGCAGGAGCGTGCGCAGTCGGCGGGCGACGTCGAGCGTGAACCGGGCTTCCGTGTAACCCGCGTTGGTCGACGTGCCGGTGGT
Organism: Streptomyces sp. NPDC058086; assembly: GCF_042885015.1. Lineage (NCBI taxonomy): Bacteria > Bacillati > Actinomycetota > Actinomycetes > Kitasatosporales > Streptomycetaceae > Streptomyces > Streptomyces sp. NPDC058086. Next base: position 26,743 of record NZ_JBHVST010000016.1, read on the forward strand.
GTCGCACTCCTTCCAGTTCGTGCCGATATTCACCTTGCGGTTGATGTCGGCCGAGTGCTGGAAGTTGCCGGGGTTGTGGCCCGGGTCGACGACGACGACCTTGCCCTTGAGGGGCCCCGCGGCGGCCGGCAGGTCCGAGGCGGCGGGAGTGGCGGGGCCGGAGAAGGTCGAGCTCGGCGGCTTCCCGTCGTCCGTCCCGGACGCGCTCGGGGTCTGCGCGGCGGCGGAGGACCCGGGTGCCGCGGAGGAGGACCCCGGTGCGCCGGCCGAGGTCGTCGACGTGGCGGACGTACTGCCCCCGCCGCCCGAGTCACCCACCGCCTGCCACACCAGCCACCCCACCAGCGCACCCGGCACCAACGCGGCGACCGCCACCGTCATCGGCCCGCGCCGGGAGCGACGGGGGCCGGGAGGATCGAAGTCAGGACCTACGTACGACACGTCAGCCACCCTAGCGGCCGTCCGTGGTGTCCACACGGTCCCCGGACCCCGCCGGCCTGTACGAGGCCGATGAGCTGCCCGACACCGAGGTGATCGAGGCCGCGGCCCGCGAGTCGAGCGCACCGCTGACCAGGCCCGCCGCGCCGACCGCGGCAAGCGCGCCGCGAAGAAGGTCCTCGACAAGCTGCCCGCCGGCATCTACGGCGGATGGAAGGTGTTCCGCACCCCGTCCTCGCGGCAGACCCCCGACCTCGCCGCCATCACCGCGATCTTCAAGGCCAACAACCTCGGCCCGGTCCCGATGAAGCCCTGCGCCCCGTCCCTCAAGGTCGAGCTCGCCTGCTCGCCGAGTACGGGCAGGAGCCCGGCATCCTCGACGGCTACCCCGTCGTGAAGCTGGAGAGCGTCGAGCGGGCCCTCGACCGCCGCGCGGAGGAGCTCGCCGAGGCTCAGTGACCCGGCAGTGGGCAGTGACTTTCCACTTCCAAGGTCACTGAACCACCCCACTGGCGCTGATCAGCGCAAACGACGATCAGGTGAGGCGGAGAGGCCGCTTCCAGGGACTCCAAGTGCCCCGGAAACGGCCTCTCTGACGTTCCCCACGGGCTCACTCACTTCTGAGCCGCCGAACAGCCGCCTGTACCTCACGCGTTGAGCCTCCGACAGGCTCAGCAGTACCGGTCTTCGGCCCGGGAAAACCCGGCGCTGAAGCCATCGCCGTAGCCGCGGTAGTAGTCGCCGTTGGAGCGGCCGTATCCATACCCGCCGTGGTCCCTGTGGCAGTTGTCTCTGCCATCGTTATAGCCATCCCGGAAGCCGTCCTTGTAGCCCCGGCGGTAGTCACTTTGATTTGAAACGGCTGTAGGCGCACTCGCGTGGGTCTCGCTCGGCGTGGCCGCCGAAGCCTGCTGCAGGCCAACCGGAGCGAGGGCGAGAATGAGGGTCGAGCTCAAGACGACGGATCGCTTCCAATGACTGGCGTTCACGGCCTTACCCCTCAGTCACATAGGCCAAATGCGGTCATTACTACTCTAATCACCCTGATGGGCCTTGCAACTTGCCGCACGTCAGCGTCAGCAATACCGTCCAGCGTCTCGGCGCCGACGATAGGGCCCTGCCGCATCATGGAGGCCATGGAGGCGCAGGACATCCGGCCCAGCCACATCCGCATGACGGCGGCACCCGCTGAAGTTGAGCAAACCCAAGCTTGACCACCAGGACCGGCAGTAGGAGCCGACGGCGCAGACGTCAGCCTCGCTGAGCCGCGATCGCGCCTGTGTACGTCTCACGGGTGAGATCCTCGGGCCCGATGCCGAGGTCGGCGAGGACCGCGCGGACGTCGTCCAGCGCGGCCGTGACGGCGTCCTCGTCGACGATCGTCTCGACCTCGAGGAACGTCCCATCGATCTCAGGGACACGCACGAGAGTGGCGAGCATCTGCCGGCCGTGCGCCTCGAAGTCGTAGTTCCGGCACCGCTTCTCGAACGCGATGACCTCGACGTGGCCGAGGCCGCGCAGGATGGCGTGCACCGCCTCGGCGTCCTCGACGCGGGTCTCGTGCTCGGGCTTCGATCCGGAGCGCCCGTCGACGGTCGCATCCTTGAAGGTGAGCACCGTCCGCGTGCCGTCCGCACCGTGCACCGTCCGTACACGCAACTCCTGGTCCGCCTTCTCCAACGAGCCGTCCGCCCGGTCGTAGTACGTGTCCCGGTACACCTCGGCACGGGCCTTCGCGTGCTCGTCGAGCTGCCGCATGACCGCCTCGGGCGCGTGCACTCGCGCCTTCAACTCCGCCTCGATCACGAGCGGTTCCCCTCTCCTGGTCAGACCGTGCGCTGCGCGCCGTCGATGACCGCGTCGAACATCCGGCGGAACCCCCGGAACAGGGGCCCGTGCGGGGTCTCCATCACCTTGTACGTTGCGCTCTCGTGACCTTCCCACCCCGCATCGAAGGCGCTGACGAACATGGTGGAGTCCGGCCCCTTGCCGCCTTGGTCGCGCGGCAGGCAGGCGCGCAGGCGGCTGTCGTTCAGCCCGATCAAGCCGAGGCCGCGGACGGCGAGGACGTCCCGACGGGCGGATCCTGACCGCTGCGGCGCCGTTGTCAGCGTCACACCCACGGACTTCAGAGCCGACGGAGTCTTAGGCTCCGCGCCGGGCGCCGGCGCGGCGAGGATCTCGCCCGCCCCCGAGAGCGCCTTCGTCAGATCCCCGTCACCGCCCTCACCACCCTCACCGGCCGCGGTCTCCCAACGGGCCTGCGCCTTACGTAGACGCCCGTGGACCTGCGCCTCTGTGAGGTCGGCCAGAACATCGGCCGGAATCTTGTCAGCCCACTGGCCGTACCTCTCGGCCATCTGCTGAGGAACTGCGACAACCATGGCTCATGCGGCTTCCGTCCGTCGTTCGCCGACTCGCTCCAACACCGCTGCCTCGTCCACAAGCCACGCGACTCTCACCGCGCTCTCAGATCCCCGCTCCCGTTCGCCGCAGGACGCGCAGTGAGTCGGTCACCGAGACCTCGGTGAACGCGCCGGACTCCAGGGCGCGGAGGTAGACGCGGTAGGGGGCCTGGCCGGTGAACTCGTCGGCGGGGTCGGGGAACACGTCGTGGATGAGGAGGAGGCCGCCCTCGGCGACGTGCGGCGCCCAGCCCTCGTAGTCGCCGGAGGCGTGCTCGTCCGTGTGGCCGCCGTCGATGAAGACGAGACCGAGGGGTGTGCGCCAGAAGGCGGCGATCTGCGGCGAACGGCCGACCATCGCGACCACCTGGTCCTCCAGACCCGCCTTGTGGAGGGTGCGGCGGAAGGTGGGAAGGGTGTCCATCCGGCCGATCTCGGGGTCGACCGTGGCCGGGTCGTGGTACTCCCACCCGGGCTGCTGCTCCTCGCTGCCCCGGTGGTGGTCGACGGTGATCGCCGTCACCCCGGCCGCGCGCGCGGCGTCCGCGAGCAGGATCGTGGAGCGCCCGCAGTATGTGCCGACCTCCAGGAGGGGCAGTCCGAGCCGGCCCGCCTCGACGGCGGCCTCGTACAGCGCGAGCCCCTCACGGAGCGGCATGAACCCCTTCGCGGCCTCGAAGGCGGCCAGGATCTCCGGCTTGGGCGCCGCGGGCATGGGGTCCTGCATCGGGGTCCTCCGTCGGGTGCGAACGGCAGCGTCGCACGTCTGCCTGTGCGGGTCCGCGTGTACGTGCCTGTGAGCGCCCCATGGTGCACCACACCCCCGTCGCGTCGGCGACGGGGGTGTGGGTGCGGATGGGACCGGGCCCCAGGGACCGTCGTTCGGATCAGGCCTGGGCCGGAACGGTCTCGCTCGGCAGCGCGAGGTCCAGTTCTACGGGGCGGTCGTCCCCGGAGTGGGTCGCCGAGGAGGCGAGCGGGCCGTGGCCCGGTGCCCTGGCGGCGAGGACGTACGCGCCCTCGGCGGGCACGGCGAGCGCGTAGCTGCCGTCCGCCTCGGAGAGCGTGGCGCCCGCCTGGCGGCCCCGCCGGTCGATCAGGGTGACCTTGGCACGGGCGACCGTGCCGCCGTCGGCGTCCAGCACCCGGCCGCGGAAGCCGCGGAGCACCTCTTGGGCGCGCTCCAGGGCCGCGTCCTCCTCGCTGCTCGCGCGCAGCTGCGGCTTGGTCGCCGGGCGCCGGCCCGGCAGCAGCAGGGCGAAGAGCAGACCGATGGCCACCGCGCCGGTGGCGATCAGGAAGGAGACCCGGAAGCCGTGCATGGTGGGGACCTCGACGCCGCCGACGTTGTGCGCGGTGTTGGCGAGGACCATGCCGATGACGGCGCTGGAGACCGACGTACCGATCGAGCGCATCAGGGTGTTGAGGCCGTTGGCCGCGCCCGTCTCCGAGGCGGGGACGGAGCCGACGATCAGCGCGGGCAGCGAGGAGTAGGCGAGGCCGATGCCCGCGCCCAGGACCACCGAGATCACGATGGTCTGCCAGGCGGCGCTCATCAGGCCGAGGCCGGCGCCGTAGCCGATCGCGATGATCAGCATGCCGAGGATCAGGGTGACCTTGGGGCCGTACTTCGCGGAGATCCGGGCGTAGACCGGCGCGGTGAGCATCATCGTCAGACCGAGCGGCGCCACGCACAGACCCGCGACCACCATCGACTGGCCGAGGCCGTAGCCGGTGGCCTTCGGCAGCTGGAGCAGCTGCGGCAGGACGAGCGAGACGACGTAGAAGGAAACGCCGACCATGATCGAGGCGAGGTTGGTGAAGAGCACCGAGCGGCGGACGGTGGTGCGCAGGTCGACCAGCGGCGCCTTCACGCGCAGCTCCATCACGCCCCACAGCAGGAGGACGACGGCCGCCGCGGCGAACAGGCCGAGCGTGGTGGTCGAGGTCCAGCCCCAGTCGCTGCCCTTGGTGATCGGCAGCAGGAAGAGGACGAGACCCGCGGAGAGGCCCGCCGCGCCCAGTCCGTCGAAGGTGCCCTCGGCGCGCATCGGGGACTCCGGTACGGCGACGAGGGTCAGGACGATCGCGACGGCGCCGAGACCGGCGGCGAGGAAGAAGAGGGCGTGCCAGTCGGCGTGCTGCGCGACCAGGGCCGCGACGGGCAGCGCGAGTCCGCCGCCGACGCCGATGGAGGAGCTCATGAGGGCCATCGCCTCGCCGAGCTTCTCGCGGGGCAGCATGTCGCGCATCAGGCCGATGCCGAGCGGGATCGCGCCCATGGCGAAGCCCTGCAGGGCGCGGCCGACGATCATCACCAGCAGTGCGCTGGTGAAACCGGCTATGAGCGAGCCGACGACCATCACGGACAGGCTCGCGAGCAGCATCCGCCGCTTGCCGTAGAGGTCGCCGAGCCGGCCCATGATCGGCGTGGCCACGGCTCCCGCGAGCAGCGTCGAGGTCATCACCCAGGTGGCGTTGCTGGGTGCGGTGCCCAGCAGCTCCGGCAGGTCCTTGATGACCGGAACGAGCAGGGTCTGCATCACCGCGACAACGATGCCCGCGAAGGCCAGCACCGGCACGATCGCGCCGCCGGGCCTCCGGGTGGGCTGGTCGGTCGTCGTGTGCGTCATTGCGTGAGGCCTCCAGGCCGAAATAGGGGCTTGCGTGCGGGATACGTGCATCAGGAACCCGGTGTGCCCGGGCAACTATTCCGATGCTTCGGCGTACTAACAAAATCTTGACCTTCCCGTGAAGAACTGACCCGGCGTCAGACCTGGCGGGTGAGTGAAACGTGTTCTAGTCTGCGCGCCATGAAGGCCTACGTCGCCGGGGTCGGGATGACCAGGTTCGAGAAGCCCGAGACCCGTGATTGGCAGTACTGGGACATGGTGCGGGAGGCGGGGAGTGCCGCGCTCGCGGACGCCGGGATCACGTACGCCGAGGTGGAACAGGTTCCTGTCGGCTACTGCTTCCAGCCCTCGACCGCCGGCCAGCGCGCCGCGTACGAACTCGGCCTGACCGGCGTCCCCGTCTACAACGTCAACAACAACTGCGCCACCGGATCGAGCGCGCTGATGCTGGCCCGGCAGTTCGTCGAGGGCGGGGTCGCGGACTGCGTGCTCGCGCTGGGCTTCGAGAAGATGAAGCGCGGGGCGCTGGGGGGCGGTGCGGACGGAGGAGACTTCTCGACGTCCCCGGTGGCCCGCCACTACGGCGTCATGGCCGCCCGGCACGGCTTCGAGATGTCCCCGCCCACCGCGCAGATCTTCGGCGACGCGGCGCGCGAGCACATGGAGAAGTACGGCACCACCGAGGCGCAGCTCGCCGCCGTCGGCGCCAAGAACCACCGCCACTCGGCGAACAATCCATACGCCCAGTTCCAGGACGTGTACGGGGTCGACGAGATCCTCGCCGCCCGGGTCGTGCACCGGCCGCTGACGAAGCTCCAGTGCTCGCCCACCTCCGACGGGGCCGCCGCCGCGGTCGTCGTCTCCGAACGGTTCGTGGAGCGCCATGAGCTGGCGGACAAGGCCGTCGAGATCGTCGCGCAGGCCATGACCACCGACACCGAGGAGTCCTTCGCGTCCGGTTCCTGCGTCGACGTCGTCGGGCAGCCGATGTCGCGTGAGGCCGCGCGCCAGGTGTACGAGCGGTCGGGACTCGGCATCGACGACGTGGACGTCGTGGAACTGCACGACTGCTTCTCCATCAACGAGCTGCTGACGTACGAGGCGCTCGGGATGTGCGAGGAGGGGGAGTCCGGCAAGCTCGTCGAGTCGGGGGCCACGACGTACGGCGGGCGGTGGGTCGTGAACCCGTCCGGCGGGCTGATCTCCAAGGGGCATCCGCTGGGGGCGACCGGGATCGCCCAAGTGGCCGAGCTGGTGTGGCAGTTGAGGGGCGAGGCGGGGCCCCGGCAGGTGCCGGGCGCGCGGGTCGGGCTCGCCCACAACATCGGGCTGGGCGGGGCGGCGGTGGTCACGCTGCTGCGGGCGGCGGGCTGAGTCACCGCCCGACCGACAGGGCCTAGGTCCCGTGGCCGAGGAGCGGGTGCGGCGAAATCCCGATGCAAGGACCGTAGGGCGGTTGAGAGCATGACACCCATGCTTCGAGCCGCGGAAGACACCCGAATATCAGCACGCGTCGCGCCGCCCACGTGGCTGGTGGTGGCGCTCGCCTGCGCCGGACAGTTCCTCGTGGTGCTCGACGTGTCCGTCGTGAACGTGGCGCTGCCGTCCATGCGGACCGACCTGGGGCTGAGCGCGCCGGGCCTGCAGTGGGTGGTCAACGCGTACGCGATCGCCTTCGCCGGGTTCATGCTGCTCGGCGGGCGGGCCGGTGATCTGTACGGGCGCAAGCGCATGTTTCTCGTCGGGCTCGCGCTGTTCACGGTGGCCTCGCTGGGCGGCGGGCTCGCCCAGGCGGGTTGGCAGCTGCTGGTCGCGCGGGCCGCGCAGGGGCTCGGGGCGGCGGTGCTCGCGCCCTCGACGCTGACGATCCTCACCTCGGCGGTCCCGGAGGGCGCCGCCCGCGCGCGGGCCATCGCGACCTGGACCGCGGTCGGCGCCGGGGGCGGGGCGGCCGGTGGTCTGGTCGGCGGGCTGCTGGTGGACGGGCTGTCGTGGCGGTGGGTGCTGCTGATCAACGTGCCGGTGGGCGCGGTGGTGCTGGCGGGCGCCGCACGGTGGCTCGTGGAGAGCCGGGCCGGGGACGGGCGGCGGCTCGATCTGCCGGGCGCGCTGCTGGTGACGGCGGGGCTCGCGACCCTCGCGTACGGGATCGTGCAGACCGAGGCGGAGGGGTGGGCGGCTGCCGCGACCCTCGTACCGTTGTGTGCCGGGCTCGCGCTGATCGGCCTGTTCCTCCTGGTCGAGGCACGGACGCGGGTGCCGCTGATGCCGCTGCGCCTGCTCGGTGTGCGGGCGGTGGCGTCGGCGAACGCGGCCATGTTCGTGTGCGGCTCCGCGATGTTCTGCATGTGGTTCTTCATGACGCTGTACGCGCAGAACGTGCTCGGTTACTCGCCGCTGGGCGCCGGGCTCGCGCTGGTGCCGAGCTCACTGGCGGTGGTCCTCGGCTCGAAGCTCGCACCGCGGCTCATGCCGGTGGTCGGGGCTCGCAACGTCGCCGTCATCGGGTCGCTGGTCGCCGCGGCGGGCTTCGGCTGGCAGTCGACGATGACGGCCGACGGCTCGTACCTGACGGCGATCATGTTCCCCGGGATCCTGATGATGGCGGGCGCGGGGCTGGCCGCCACCCCGCTCGCCTCGCTCGCGACCTCGGGCGCGGCGCCGGGGGACGCCGGTCTGGTGTCGGGGCTGGTCAACACCTCCCGCACGATGGGCGGTTCACTCGGACTCGCCGTCATGTCGACCATCGCGGCCTCGCGTACGGGGAACGGCTCGTCGGCCGAGGCACTGACGGCGGGGTACGCGCTGGCCTTCCGTACGGGCGGGTACGTGCTGCTCGGCGGGGCGGTGCTGATGCTGCTGTGGCTGCCCTCGAAGATCTCCGCTCGCTGAGGCGGGGAAAGATCCCTGCTCGCCGAGGCGGCGAAAGATCTCCGCTCGCCGAGGCAACGAAATCCGGTCCTCGTGGACTCCTTTGTACATCTAGGAGGTGCCCATGGGGGATCGGAAGCAGGCTCGGGACGAGGAGTTCCAGCGCTTTGTCATCGGCCGCTGGCCGCGGTTGATGCGTACGGCATTTCTCCTTACGGGGGAGCAGCACACCGCCGAGGACCTGGTCCAGACGACGCTGGAGCAGGTCTATGTGGCCTGGCGCAGGGTCGGCGCGGCCGACGACCCGGAGGCCTACGTACGGCGCGTGATGATCAACGCACACGCCCGGAAGCACCGCAGAAGGCTCAAGGAGTTCCTGGCGCCGAAGGACGACTCGGGGCTCACGCACGAGCTGCCCGACCACGGTGACCGCATCGCCCAGGCCGACGACCGCAGCGCCCTGCTGACCGCGCTCGGCCAACTGCCGCCGCGCCAGCGCGAGGCAGTGGTCCTGCGGTACTGGGAGGACCTGAGCGAGAGCCAGGCGGCGGAGGCGATGGGCTGTTCGGTGGGCGCGGTGAAGAGCAACGCGGCGAAGGGGATCGCGAAGCTGCGCGCCATACCGGGCCTGGCGGACATGGTGACGCACGGAGGGCGGAAGTGATGAGCGCGGACCGGGAGACGAACCACGACATGACGCACAGGGACATCGCCTTCCTGCTGGCCGACGCCGCGGACGAGGCGGAGATCGGCATAGCCCCCTACCAGGCGGTGATCCGCGGCGGCCGCCGCCGCAAGGCCCGCCGCTGGGCACTGGCGGCAGCGGCGGCGCTGGTGATCGCCGGTTCGACGGGGACGCTGGCGCTGGCCGGGGCGACGGACGGTGACGGGCACCGGGTCGCGCCGGTGGCGACGCAGCCGCCCACGGGCGAGGAGCGGCATGTGTACGTGCCGCAGCGGACCACGCTGGGGAAGGGGTACGACGGCGGCAATGACTGGGAGGTCACCATCGACGTGTGGGGGGCGTCGAAGGACGGCGCAGAGGCAGAGCGCCAGTGGACCGCCATGAAAGATTACGGCGGGACGCCGATGGGAGCGCGAGATGCCGAGAAGCTGATCGGCAAGGCCTGGTACTTCGTGCACGCGAGGGTGGGCGACCAGACGTCGATGGTGATGACCGGCCAGTTCGAGAAGGGCGACACCCTGTCGGGCGCGGAGTTCGAGTCGGGTGCGATCCGCATGCCGTCCAGTGAGTCCGTCCAACCCGGCGCACCCAACCGGCTCGTGATCGGCGACGTCGCCCCGACCGCCCGGCATGTCACCTGCACGTGGAACGACGGCACGAAGACCGAGGTCCCGCGCGCGCCCGAGGGCGCCGGCTTCGGTCCGGACTTCAAGCCGTACATCCGCCCTGTCAAGGGCTCCCAGCCGAACTGGTTCGTGTGCGTGGCCCCGGAGGGCACGAGCTACAAGTCGGTGAAGGTGACGGGCTGATGTGAGCCGACCAGAGATGGGCCGGCCGGAGAAAGGAGGGCTACAGCCAGCCCTGCTGGCGGGCCTCCCGCATCGCCTCCATGCGGTTGCGGGTGCCCGTCTTGCCGATCGCGGAGGAGAGGTAGTTGCGGACGGTCGACTCGGAGAGGTGGAGCTTCGAGGCGATGTCGGCGACGGTGGCGCCGTCCGCCGAGGCCTTCAGGACGTCGCACTCACGGGCGGTGAGCGGATTGGGTCCGGCGCTCAACGCGGCGGCGGCGAGCGCCGGGTCGATGACCGTCTCGCCGGTCAGCACCCGCCGGATCGCCTCGGCCAGGTCCTCCACGGGGCCGTCCTTGACCAGGAACCCGGCGGCGCCCGCCTCCATCGCGCGCCGCAGATACCCGGGCCGGCCGAAGGTGGTGAGGATCAACACCCGGCAGTCGGGCGCCTCTTCGCGCAGTACGGCGGCGGCGTCCAGGCCGCTCATCCCGGGCAGCTCGATGTCCAGCAGGGCCACGTCCGGGCGGTGCGTCAGCGCCGCGTCCACGATGGCGTCGCCCGCCGCGACCTGGGCGACGACCTCGATGTCCGGCTCCATCCCCAGCAGCAGGGCGAGCGCGCCCCGCATCATTCCCTGATCCTCGGCAAGCAGGACACGTACGGACTTCGTGGGCCGGTGGTCCCGGGGCATCTCGTTCACGGGGCCAAGAGTAGGGCGAGGGAAGGCGCGTGACCCGTCGTGGTGCGCACTTCGCCGGTCGTTAAAAACTCTCCATGGTTCGACTCCGCGCGTCTTGACGGCCCTTGAATCCGGGCAAACAATCGCCTCGACATTCCGTGATCGCCTTTGCCGTTCCTGTGTCGAGCCGATATTCGCAAACGTTCGACATTTCGACCGGGAATGGGTTCGGTATTTCGATCGAACGATGTCCGGTATTTCGACCGGGCACCCGCACTGTCCTACCAGGAACGGAAGAGGTGCACCGTGTTCCCAAGATCGTCGCGCTTAAGAAGCGCCGTGCTCGCCGTGCTGTCGGTGCTGGCGGCCGTCGTCGCGCTAGCCGTCGGCGCCCCGGCGGCCACCGCCGCGGGATCGCTCCCCTGTGACGTCTACGCCGCCGCGGGCACGCCCTGTGTCGCCGCGCACAGCCTCGTCAGGGCGCTCTACTCGTCGTACAACGGCTCGCTCTACCAGGTGCAGCGCGCCTCCGACAGCGCGAGCGCGAACATCGGTCTCCTGGCGGCCGGCGGATACGCGAACGCGGCGGCACAGGACTCCTTCTGTACCGGCACCACCTGCATCATCACCAAGATCTACGATCAGTCCGCGCGCCACAACGACCTCACCGTCGAGGGCGCGGGCGGGGCGGGCGCGGCCGATGTCGGGGCGCCCGCGGACGCGCTGCCGGTGACCGTCGGCGGTCACCAGGTCTACGGCCTGGAGATCTCGGCCGGCATGGGCTACCGGGACAACTCCACCTCGGGCGTGGCCACCAACGGGGCGGCCGAGGGGATGTACATGGTGACCTCCGGCACCCATGTGAACGGCAGCTGCTGCTTCGACTACGGCAACGCCGAGACCAACAACAAGGACACCGGCAACGGCCACATGGACGCGATCAACTTCGGCACCGAGTGCTGGTTCTCGCCCTGTTACGGCCAGGGCCCCTGGGTGCAGGCAGACCTGGAGAACGGGCTGTTCCAGTCGGACTCCGGCTACAGCAAGAACACGTCGAACACCGGCACCGGGTCGATGCCGTTCGTGACCGCTTTGCTGAAAAACAACGGTCAGGACCATTTCGCGCTGAAATACGGCAACGCCCAATCGGGCAGTCTCACGACCACTTATTCCGGGGGTGAACCCACCACGAGTGGTTACTCGCCCATGCATCAGGAGGGCGCGATCGTCCTGGGCACCGGCGGCGACAACAGCAACGGCTCCATCGGGTCCTTCTTCGAGGGCGTCATGACCTCGGGCATCCCGACGGACGCCGCCGACGACTCCGTCCAGGCCAACATCGTCTCCGTCGGCTACGGCGGTGCGACCGGCAGCACCGGTTCGCTGACGGCCGGGTCGGAGATCTCGCTGCGCGCGACCACCTCGTGCTGCACGACCGACTACATCCGCCACCAGAACAACGCGGCGGTCATCTCGGCCATCACGTCGAGCAGTTCGACGCTCGACAAGAGCGACGCCACCTGGATCGTGCGCAAGGGCCTCGCCGACAGCTCCTGCTATTCCTTCGAGTCACGGAACTACCCGGGCGACTTCCTGCGCCACTACAACTACCAGCTCTACCGGCAACCCATGGTCGGCACCACGCAGTTCAGACAGGACGCCACGTTCTGCGCCGGGACCGGCAAGAGCGGGACGGGGACCTCGTTCGCGTCGTACAACTATCCGACGAGATACCTCCGGCACTACAACTACAACGTCTACATAGCGAGCAATGGCGGCTCGAACACCTTCGACAGCGCCACCTCGTGGACGGACGACGTGAGCTGGGCGGTCACGGCTCCCTGGGCGCCGTAGCCACCGAAGAAGACGCCAAGTCCGCCGCCTCCACCGGGAGTTCGGCGGTGACCGTGAAGCCGCCGCGCGGCGACGGGCCGGCCCTGAGCGACCCGCCCGCCGCCGCGAGGCGTTCCGTCAGGCCCTTCAGACCCGTGCCGCCGACACCTTCGGCGGGACCGGTCTCGGGGGCGCCCGTGCCGGCGCCGTCGTCCGTGACGGTCAGGCGGACATGGCCGCCGAGTACGCCCTCGACGGTGATCTCGCAGCGGGTCGCGGCGCTGTGCCGTACGACGTTCGTCACCGCCTCCCGGACCACCCAGCCCAGCAGGGCCTCGCTCTGCGGGGTCAGCGGGTCGCCGGACTGGCGGACCACGGGGTCGACGCTCGCCGCGGACAGGGCGGAGCGGGCCCGGTCCAGTTCTGTGGTGAGGCTGCCCTCGCGGTAGCCGGTGACCGCCTCGCGGATCTCGGTCAGCGCCTGCCGGCCCACGGACTCGATGTCCGTGATCTGGGTGAGGGCCGCGTCCAGGTCGCGCGGGGCCAGCCGACGGGCCGCCTCCGACTTCACCACGATGACGGAGAGCGTGTGGCCGAGCAGGTCGTGCAGGTCGCGGGAGAAGCGCAGCCGCTCCTTCTCGACGGCACGGCGGGCCAGCTCCTCGCGGGCGGCGCGCAGTTCCCGTACCGCCTCGGAAAGGGAGAGGATCGCCGCCGTCACCATGGTGGACAGGAAGGTGCCGTACGCGACGTTCACCGCGTCCCAGCCCGCCCGGACGAAGGAGACCACCGCCGCCAGCGCGGTCAGGCCGAGACCGATCTGACCGAGCCGCGGGCCCCGCAGCACCGCTCCGGTGGCCAGGCCGAGGAGCGGGAAGAAGTACAGCCAGCTGCCGCCGTAGCCGAGGGCCAGCCCACAGGTGACCAGGCCCATCAGGACGAGCGCCACCTTGGTGGAGCGGGCCTCGCGCGCTTCCTTCACGAAGGAGCGGAACGTCACGTAGATGTAGAGGGAGTTGAAGGCGAACAGACCCAGGCCGCCGATCCAGGGGTTCGCGGTCTTGCCCTGGAGGAGGTTGGAGAAGGAGCCCATCCCCATCAGCAGCCACGGCAGCAGAGCGAAGCCGGTGGGTGGCGGGCCCGGGTTCTCGGGCATCTTCCCGCCGCTCTTGCGGGCCGCCCGCTGCTCGACCTTGAAGCGTTCCATGTCGGCCCGCCAGCGCGCCCGCGCCGCCCGCCACCCCTTCACCTGGCAGGTGACCTCTCGTATCCAGGACATGTCCCCGCTCCCCCTTCGGACGTTCCGCTTCAGATGGTCCGCGCGGCCCTGCGGTACGAGACCACAGCGTACGAACCGAAGGCCAGTAGCCAAGCCGTGAGAACCGCCACCGCACCGAGCGCCGGTGCGTCGCCGTCGGCGACGGACGCGCCGAGCTGGGCGATGCGGTTCGTGGGGGTGAAGCCGGACAGGGACCGGAGCCAGCCCGGGAAGAGCGTGAGCGGGAACCACAGGCCGCCGACCACCGAGAGCCCCAGGTTGCACACCATGTTCGCGACACCGGTCGTCTGCGCGGTGAGCCGGTAGCCGTTGCCGAGGCCGAGCAGGGTGAAGGGTATCGAGCCGAGCCACAGCAGCACCGCGACCGCGGCCCACTGCCAGACCTCCAGCCGTACGCCGTTGACCAGGCCGCCCGCCGCCAGCACCGCGGCGATCGCGGGCAGCACGGTCACCGAGCCGGTCAGCGTCCGCCCGAGCACCACCTCGCGCGGGGTCATCGGTGTCACCCGCAGCTGCCGCAGCCAGCCGATCCCCTTGTCCTCGGCGACCCCGCCGCCGGTGTTCAGGGCCGAGCCCACCGCCCCGTACGCGGCCATGCCGATCATCGAGCCGGTCTTCCAGCCGCCGTCACTGGCGTCACCGAGGTTGGTGAACAGGAGGTACATCATCACGGGCATCGCGATGCCGCCGATGACGAAGCCGGCGTCGCGCAGCGTCCGGCGCACTTCGAGGCGCAGATAGTCCAGCATCACACCGTCTCCAGAACATGCGAGGTGAGCGTCATGAACGCGTCGTCCAGGGACGCGGGGGCGACCTCCAGGCCGCGGACCGCGCCGAGCCCGGCCAGCGCGAGCACCGTCGCGTCCGAGTCGTCCGTGCGCAGCAGGGCCCGGTCCCCGCGCACCTCCACCGACACCACACCGGGCAGCAGGGTCAGCCCCTCGGTGCCCCGGCCCGCGAGGTCGAAGGAGACCAGGTTGCCGCCCACCGACCGCTTGAGCTGCTCGCCGGTGCCGTCGGCGACGAGCCGGCCGTGGTCGATGACGAGGATCCGGTCGGCGTGCGCGTCGGCCTCCTCCAGGTAGTGCGTGGAGAACAGGACGGTGTGCCCACGCCGCGCATAGGACCGCATCGAGTCCCAGAACGCGCGCCGCGCCTCCACGTCCAGCGCGGCTGTCGGCTCGTCGAGCACGATCAGGTCGGGGTTCCCGGCGAGTGCCACCGCGAACCGCACCCGCTGCGCCTGTCCGGCGGAGAGCCGGTCGACGCGCCGTCCGGCCAGATCCCCGATCCCTGCGAGCTCCAGCGCGTCGGCGACCGGGAGCGGCGCGGGATAGCGGCCCGCGACGAAGGAGACCAGCTCGCGGACGGTCACGCGGGGCACCGGCCGGGTCTCCTGAAGCATCGCGCCGACCCGCCCGGCACGCACCGCCGCCTGCGGGGGGCCGCCGAAGAGCGCGACCGTCCCCTCGTCCGGCTCGTCCAGACCGAGCAGCAGGGAGATCGTGGTCGACTTCCCCGCACCGTTGCGCCCCAGCAGCGCCACCGTCTCGCCGCGCCCGATCTCCAGATCCACCCCGTCCACCGCGCGCACCGCGCCGAACGCCTTGACCGCCCCCGTGAAGGACACGGCACGCTCTGTCCCACCTGTCTGTGTCATGCCTCAGACGGTACGAATCCGCGCCCCCTGCCCGGCAGATGCGCTTGTACGGACTCCGGCAGGACAAATGTCACGGCCGGGCGGACGGACCGTTGACCTGACACAGCGTCAGGAGCCTTCACAACTGCCGAGTGCTGGGCTATACAAGGGTCGCCGGACTGGAACGCGTTCTAGATCGGCCAGTGTCGACCTCGGTGCGGCCGACGGTGCGGACGGCCGCACCGAGGTCTTTCGCGCTACTGATCAGGAGCCCCATGCCCATCGACGCCGCCAAGGCCCTCGCCGCCGAACCCCGCAGCGGTGAGCTCACCTGGGACCGCAAGGACGTCCAGCTCTACCACCTCGGCCTCGGAGCGGGCGTCCCGGCGACGGACCCCGACGAGCTGCGCTACACCCTCGAATCGAAGCTGCACGTCCTGCCGAGCTTCGCCACCGTCGCGGGCGCCGGTTCCCCCGGAGTGATCAGCGGCCTGTCCATGCCCGGTGTCGACGTCGACCTCGCCCGCGTCCTGCACGGCGGCCAGACCATCGAACTGCACCGCCCGATCCCGGTCGAGGGCAAGGCCGTGGCCACCGGGCGGATCGCCGCCGTGTACGACAAGGGCAAGGCGGCCGTCCTCGTCATGCGCACCGAGGTCGCCGACGCCGAGGGACCGTTGTGGACGAACGACGCCCAGATCTTCGTACGGGGAGAGGGCGGCTGGGGCGGCGACCGTGGCCCCTCCACCCGCCTCGAGGAGCCCGCCGGTGCGCCGGACCGGATCGTCGAGCGCCCGGTCCGCGAGGAGCAGGCGCTGCTCTACCGGCTCTCCGGCGACTGGAACCCGCTGCACGCCGACCCCGAGTTCGCCAAGCTCGCCGGGTTCGACCGGCCGATCCTGCACGGGCTGTGCACGTACGGGATGACGCTCAAGGCGGTCGTCGACACGCTGCTCGGCGGGGACGTGGCGCGCGTCCGCTCGTACACCACGCGCTTCGCCGGGGTCGTGTACCCGGGGGAGACCCTGCGCATCCGTATGTGGCGGCACGAAGGCAGCGTTCGGGTGGCCGTGAGTGCCGTCGAGCGGGACGACGCGCCGGTCCTCGCCGACACCGTCGTCGCACACTCCTGAGCCCAGCCCATCAGTGACCAGCACCAGCCCGTTGTCGAGGGGAGCCGCACCATGCGCGCAGCCGTACAGCACGAGATAGGCCAGGACAAGCTGGAAGTCCTCGACGACATCGAGGCGGTGGGCTTCGGGCCGGGAAGGGTGCGGATCCGGATACGGGCCACCGGGCTGTGCCACTCCGACCTGTCCGCGATGAGCGGCGTACTGCCGCAGCCCGCGCCGTTCGTACCGGGCCACGAGGGCGCCGGGGAGATCGTCGAGGTCGGCGAGGGCGTCACCCACCTCAAGCCCGGCGACCGGGTCGTCGTCTGCTGGCTGCCGGCCTGCGGCGTCTGTCCCGCCTGCAAGCGCGGCCAGAGCCAGCTGTGCCTGGCCGGGTTCATGAACGCCGGCACGCCCAACTTCCGGCGCCCCGGCCAAGACGTCTTCGGCTTCGCCGGTACCGGCACCTTCACCGAGGAGGTCGTGGTCGACGCGGGCTGCGCCGTGCCGATCCCGGACGACGTGCCCTTCGACATCGCGGCCCTCATCGGCTGCGGAGTGACGACCGGCCTCGGCGCCGCCCTCAACACCGCGGACGTGGCGGCCGGTTCGTCGGTCGCCGTGATCGGCTGCGGAGGCGTCGGCATCTCCGCGATCCAGGGTGCGCGCCTCAAGGGCGCCGCCGAGATCGTCGCCGTCGACCCGGTCGCCTCGCGCCGGGAGGCCGCGCTGCGGTTCGGCGCGACGAAGGCGGTCTCGCCGGACGAACTCCCGGGCGCGAAGCAGTCGGTGACCGGCGGCGAGGGCTTCGACTACGTCTTCGAGGTCGTCGGCCGCTCCGCCACCGCCCGTACCGCGTACGAGAACACCCGCCGCGGCGGCACCCTCGTCATCGTCGGCGCGGGCGCCATGGACGACTTCCTGCAGCTCAACATGTTCGAGCTGTTCTTCGACGAGAAGCGGATCCTGCCGTCCATGTACGGCGGCGGAGACGTCCTGCGGTCGTACGAGCGGACGGTCGCCCTGTGGCGTGCGGGCCGCATCGACCTGGAGAGCCTGATCACCCACCGGGTGCCGCTGTCCGGGATCAACGAGGCGCTGGACCAGATGCGGACGGGAACCGCGCTGCGTACGTGCATCGAGATCTGACCCCCGCGACTGCCGCCGTCTGACCCTCCACGACCGCCGCCACCTGCCCCCCCACGACCGCCGTCACGACTGCTGAGGACTTCGATGTCACTGCCACTTGAAGGGCTCGCCGCGATCGTCACCGGCGCGGGGCGCGGGCTCGGCCGGACCGAGGCACTGGAACTGGCCCGCCTGGGTGCCGCCGTCGTCGTCAACGACTACGGACAGCCCGGGCGGGACGGCTCCGGCGCGGCCTCGGCCACCCCCGCCGAGCAGGTCGCCGCCGAGATCAGCGCCGCGGGCGGCCATGCCCTCGCCCACACCGGGGACGTCTCCGACCGCGAACGGGCCCGTGAGCTGGTCGACCTGGCGATCGGCGAGTTCGGGAAGCTGGACATCCTCGTCAACAACGCGGGCATCCTGCGCGACCGGATGGTCTTCTCGATGTCCGAGGACGAGTGGGACTCCGTCATCCGGGTCCACCTGAAGGGGCACTTCAACACGACCCACTTCGCGTCCGCGCACTGGCGGGCGCGGTCCAAGGCGGCGGACGGGCCGGTGTACGGGCGGATCGTGAACACCTCCTCGGAGGCGTTCCTCGCGGGCTCGGCGGGACAGCCCAACTACGCGGCGGCCAAGGGCGGGATCGTCGGGCTGACCACCTCGACCGCGCTGGCGCTCGCGAAGTACGGCGTGACGGCGAACGTCATCTGCCCGCGCGCCCGGACCCGGATGACCGAGGATGTGTTCCACGGGTTCGAGGTGCCCGAGCAGGGCCTCGATCCCCTCGCCCCCGAGCATGTCGCGCCCCTCGTCGGCTACTTGGCCTCGCCCGCCGCCGCGCACGTCAACGGACAGCTGCTCGTCGTGCACGGCGGCATGGTCGCGGTCGTCGAACGGCCGCGGGTGGCCGCCAAGTTCGACACCAAGCAGGACGCCTTCACCTACGACGAACTCGACGCGCTGCTCGGCCCGTACTACGCGGAGCGGCCACCGGGGGAGACGTTCGCCGCGGCGGAAGTACTGGGACTCAAGCACACCTAGTCCGCCCGGCAGTTCCGAGTTCGCCCGGGCGGCTACCCCTGGCCGTCGTGCTCCGGGCTGAGCAGCCGGCCGTCGGTCGACAGGGGCGGGTGTGCCAGCTGGGGCAAGTAGTGCCGGAAGAACAGTTCGGCGACCAGCTCGCGGCGGCTGCGCACCCCCACCTTGTCGAAGACCTGCTTCAAGTGGTCCTGCACCGTGTACTCGGAGACCCCGAGGTGCCCGGCGATCTCGCTCGTCGAACGGCCCAGCAGGACGTGCTGGGCGATCTCCCGGGCGCGCGGCGACAACCCGTACACGTCCAGGATCAGCGCGGTCAGTTCGGCGGGCTCGGTGGGGCCGACGGAGACCACGACGGTCGGCTCACCGCCCTGTTCGAGGGGCCAGGCCCGCAGGGAGATCCACCGGCCGGTGCCCGTGGGCGCCCGGACGTGCGCTCCGGCCCCGGCCTGTTCGCCCCGGGCCTGCACGGCCAGCGCCCGCAGCAGATACGGGCCCCCTTCGCCGCGCCCGGGTGCGTGCTGCTCCTGGAGCTGGTCGAGCCAGTGCTGCGCGGTCGGTGACATCGAGCGGATACCGAGGTCGCCGTCGAGCACCACCCAGCCGGGTGCGTCCGGCAGCGGTCCGCAGTCCACGCCGGACAGCAGCAACGAGCGGCGCAGCGCGGCGCACGCGGGCACGCTCACGGCCTCGGCGACCGCGAGCTCGGCCGCGGAGAAGGGTCGGGTGTGCGCGTCCCGGCACAGCACCAGCAGGCCCCAGGTGCGCGGTCCGTGACGCAGCAGGATCCGTAACTCGTCGGTGAGGCCGAGGGGTCGGAGGATCTCCCGGTAGTACTTGCTCTCCTCCAGCCGCCCGTCGGTCGATCTGCTGAGCAGGCTCACCTTGCCCGAACGCCGGGTCAGCGCCCGCAGGTTGTCGACGTCGTCCTGCTCCACGTGCTCGATCTCGAAGAGCCGCCGCATGCTCGACTCGGGGAACCCCGACTCGTGCTGACCGCCCGTGTCGAGAAGGGTCGACGGATCGAGGACGACCCCGCACCACACATCGGCCGGTACGGCGTCCAGCAGCACCCGGGTCGTGTGGTCGAGCACAGCGAGGGCGCTCAACTCGCCCCGCAGCCCGCGTTCGAGGCGGCTGGTGGTCTCGGAAAGGGTCATCGGCGTGTCCCGGAAGCTGTAATGCCTTGAATGCCTTGGCTACTGAATATCCGGAATGACTGGAAGAGCTGGAATATCGGCCTGTCATATCCCAGGAATCTGGGATACCCCCGCGAATGTCGGTTCCGTACCGTGAGACTCGATTGTGGGGGTCGGTCCACGCTCCGACAAGAGGACGTCACCCGCGCGTGGGGATCGGGGGAGCCCCGCACAGAACGGCCCCGCTCGCGCCGAGCGCGAGCGGGGCCGTATCACTGGTCCTGCTTACCGTCAGGCCGATGTGCCCTGCTGGTCGGACGGCTTGCGGTGGCGGCCGTGGGGGGTCGCCTCGTCGTCCCGGCCGGAGACCGGGCCGCGGTGCTTGCCGTGGCCTTCGTCCTGGGCCGTCGCCTCGTGGGCGTCGGTGGCCGGCGGTTCCATCGTGCTGGTTTCGCTCATGTGGAAGTGTTCACCCCGTCAACAAGATCCTTCTTTGTAGCCGGGGGATTCTAACCGGTCGCTCACGCGGGGACGGGGGCGGGTGACCTGTTCTCGCCCCCGGGCCCCCCGTCGGCCCGGAAGGCCTCGCCCTCCGGCGCCGGGCGGGCGAAGAGGGGCCGCCTCTTCACAGGGGACTGCCCGCTCAGAGGTGCCTGTTGGAGGGGGACCGGGCGCGCCGCGGGCCGTTCCGGCGGAGGGGGTGCCTCCGCCGTCACCGCGGCGACGGGTGCCGTCACCTTCGTCACCCCGCACGGCACCGCCCCCGTCGCGTACGGCAGTTGGAGTACCCCCTCCCTGGTCCACAGGCCCGTGCCCGCCAACCAGCCCTCCGGGGGTGGGAGATGGTGGACCTGGCGTTCGACCGGCCGCCACACGCCCACCCAGCTGCCGGCCGGGCCGTCGATGCGCAGGGCCACCGCGCAGCGCTCCGGCGTCAGTACCTGCCCCGGCTGGATCGCGAACGGCGTCACCGCGCAGTCGGTGGCGCGCAGACAGTCGGGGAAGCGGATCGGCAGGGTGCTGCCGAGGACGCCCCAGCCGAGACGGTCGTGGCCCGGGGACGGCGCGTCGGAGCGGATCAGCAGCAGTCCGCTGTCGGCGTCCGCGAGCAGCAGCCGGTCGTCGCTGTCCTCGGCGATCTGCAGCAGTGGCGTTACTTCACCGCCGCGCCCCAGGTCGACGACCACCGTCTTGGTCCGGCCGTCCCGGCAGCGGTCCAGGGCCAGCAGGCGACCCGTGCCGTCTAGCCAGACCCCGCCCGAGCAACGACCCGGCACCTCGGCCAGGTGCTCGGGTCCGAAGGCCCCGCCCGCCACCAGCCACACCGCCGTGGAGTCCCGGCCCACGGCGAGGGCGTACGCGTGCTCCCCGTCCGGCGCGGGCGGCAGCAGCCACAGCCGGGTGTCCTCGTCGTGGCACTCCACCGCGCCGAGAAGCAGCTCCCCGGTGCCGGGCCCGGTCGGGTACAGCAGCGAGAACGTGTGCCGCCCGTCCGTGACGCGGTGGATCAGCACCCGCCCGTCGGTCATCGGCAGGACCTCGGTGCCGGGCTCCTCCGGCTGGTGGGACGGCAGCGGTACGGCGTAGGGCTCGGGGCCGTCCAGCGTCCAGCGCTCCGGGAACCAGCATTCGCCGTCCAGGGCGAGGCGGGCCGCGTAGGTTCCGTCCGCGGCGATCACACAGGTGGGGCGGGCGATCACATCTCTGGGGCGGGCGGGCACGTCCGCGGGGCCAGTGGCCCGCTCGTCCCCGGGTTCCGCCGCAGCCTCGGTGGCACAGGCCGTCATCGTTCGGTCACCTCCGGCGACGAAGCTAGTTTTCGTACGCACAGACGTGGGACCGGCGGGCGGGCGCTTCACACATAAGGGTGGCCGTCCCGCGATTCGCCTGAGGGAACGGAGACGCGTGTGCTGAGCGGGGCCGGGACAAGGCGGTGGGGCCCGGATCACCGGGGGCCGCCCGCCGCCGGGACCCCTGGTCGCGCACCCCGGGACCGGTCCGCGACCGGTGGGGCACCGGCCCAAGCCAGGTAGCCTTTTCCCCGTGCCCCGTCTGTCTGAAGTCATCGCCGCGCTCGACGCCCTCTGGCCCCCCGAGAGGGCCGAGGGATGGGACGCGGTCGGCACCGTGTGCGGCGAGCCCGACCAGGAGATCACCCGGGTCCTGTTCGCCGTCGATCCCGTTCGGGAAATCGTCGACGAAGCGGTGAAGCTGGGCGCGAACCTGCTGGTCACCCACCATCCGCTCTATCTGCGCGGGACGACGACGGTCGCGGCCGACACCTTCAAGGGCCGGGTCGTGCACACCCTCATCAAGAACGACATCGCGCTGCACGTCGCCCACACCAACGCCGACCGTGCCGACCCGGGAGTCAGCGACGCCCTCGCCGGGGCACTCGACCTCCGGGTCGTACGGCCGCTCGTGCCGGACCCCACCGACCCCGAGGGCCGCCGCGGCCTCGGCCGCGTCTGTGAGCTGGACCACCCGCTGACCGTTCGTGAACTCGCCGCGCGCGCCGCCGGGCGACTGCCCGCCACCGCGCAGGGCATCCGCGTCGCCGGTGACCCCGAGGCGGTCGTACGGACCGTCGCGGTCAGCGGCGGCTCCGGCGACAGCCTCTTCGACGACGTGCGCGCCGCCGGCGTCGACGCCTTCCTCACCGCGGACCTGCGCCACCACCCGGCATCCGAGTTCATCGCGGATCGCGCCCACAGTCCTCTCGCGCTGCTCGACGCGGCGCACTGGGCCACCGAGTGGCCCTGGTGCGAGCTGGCCGCCGCCCAGCTCGACGAGATCTCCGACCGCAAGGGATGGGGCCTGCGGGTCCACGTCTCCAAGACGGTCACCGACCCCTGGACCGCCCACGCGGCGTCCACCGAAACACCTAACGCAATGGGAGCCCCCAACTGAACGCCGCGCCCGCCGACCAGATCCGACTTCTCGACGTCCAGGCCCTCGACGTACGCCTGCAGCAGCTCGCGCACAAGCGCAGGTCCCTTCCCGAGCACGCCGAGATCGAGTCGCTGAACAAGGACCTCACGCAGCTGCGCGACCTGCTCGTCGCCGCGCAGACCGAGGAGAGCGACTGCGCCCGCGAGCAGATCAAGGCCGAGCAGGACGTGGACCAGGTGCGCCAGCGCGCCAACCGCGACCAGCAGCGCCTGGACTCCGGTGCCGTCACCTCCCCCAAGGACCTGGAGAACCTCCAGCGCGAGATCACCTCCCTCGCCAAGCGGCAGGGCGACCTGGAGGACGTCGTCCTCGAGGTCATGGAGCGCCGTGAGTCCGCGCAGGAGCGGGTCGCCGAGCTGACCGGGCGGACCTCCTCCGTGCAGTCGAAGATCGACGACGCGACCGGCCGCCGGGACGCCGCCTTCGAGTCCCTCGACGGCGAGGCCGCCTCGGCGACGAAGGAGCGCGAGGTCGTCGCGGCCTCCGTCCCCGCCGACCTGCTGAAGCTCTACGACAAGCTGCGCCAGCAGCAGGGCGGCGTCGGCGCCGCGCGGCTCTACCAGCGCCGTTGTGAGGGCTGCCGCCTGGAGCTCAACATCACCGAGGTCAACGACGTGAAGGCGGCCTCCCCGGACACCGTGCTGCGCTGCGAGAACTGCCGCCGCATCCTGGTGCGCACCTCCGAGTCCGGTCTGTAAGGGGCGCGGGGCGTGCGGGAGTTCATCGTCGAGGCCGACGGCGGTTCCCGGGGCAACCCGGGGCCCGCGGGGTACGGCGCCGTGGTCATCGACGCGGCCACCGGGGAGACACTGGCGGAGCGTGCCGAGTACATCGGCATCGCCACCAACAACGTCGCCGAGTACCGGGGCCTGGTGGCGGGCCTGCGTGCCGCCCACGAACTGGACCCGGCCGCGCGCGTCCGGGTCCGGATGGACTCCAAGCTCGTCGTCGAGCAGCTGTCCGGCCGCTGGAAGATCAAACACCCGGACATGAAGCCCCTGGCCGCGGAGGCGGCCCGCGTCTTCCCGCCCGACCGGATCACCTACGAGTGGATGCCGCGCGAACAGAACAAGCACGCGGACCGACTGGCCAACGAGGCGATGGACGCCGGGCGGCGCGGCGAACAGTGGTCCCCCGCGGCATCGACGGCGGAACTGCTGACGCCGGGTTCTGCTGCGCCCCTTCAGGGGCGCGGGGAACTGCGCGACCAGCCCCCACAGCCCCGCACTCGGACGACTCCCGGTGGCGAAGCCGCGAAGGCCGACGCCGACGCACGGGCCGCGCACAACGTGGCCACACCGGCACCGTCGACCGGCTGGGGCGCGGCCCCGGACATGGGCGCCCCCACCACCTTCGTGCTCCTGCGCCACGGCGAGACCCCCCTCACCCCCCAGAAGCGATTCTCCGGCAGCGGCGGCACCGACCCGTCGCTCTCGGACGTGGGCCGGGAACAGGCCGAGCGCGTCGCCGCCGCGCTGGCCGCGCGCGGCACCGTGGAGGCGATCGTGGCGTCGCCACTCACCCGTACCCGACAGACCGCCGCCGCCGTCGCCGCCCGCCTGGGGCTGGACGTCGCCATCGAGGACGGCCTGCGCGAGACGGACTTCGGCGCCTGGGAGGGCCTCACCTTCGCCGAGGTGCAGGAGCGCTACCCCGACGACCTGAAGACCTGGCTCGCCTCCCCGAAGGCCGAACCGACCGGCGGCGGCGAGAGCTTCGCGGCGACCGCCCGCCGTATCGCCACCACCCGCGACAAGCTCATCGCCTCCTACGCGGGCCGCACCGTTCTGCTCGTCAGCCACGTCACCCCGATCAAGACCCTCGTACGGCTCGCGATCGGTGCCCCGCCGGAGTCCCTGTACCGGATGGAGCTGTCCGCGGCCTCCCTGTCGGCGGTGGCGTACTACGCGGACGGCAACGCCAGCCTGCGCCTCTTCAACGACACCTCTCACCTGCGCTGAGCGGCCCGGATCTGGAGGTCACCTGCGCTGAGCGGCCCGGACCCGGAGGTCACCCGCGTCGAGCGGCCCGGGCCCGGAGGATCTCGGCGGTCTCCCGGTCCGCCGGGAGGAACGCCTCCAGGTGGAGCTCGGCGAGCGTCACGTCGACCGCGGTCGCGAACGACGTCAGCGTGGTGAGCAGTCTCAACTCGCCCTCCGCGCACCGAAGTCGCAGCGGCACGGCGAAGCCGAGATAGTCGGCGCCGGGCTCACTCGCCGGTACGTAGTCCGCCAACTCCTCGGCCAGGGAGCCGAGTCGGGGATCAGGACTGCGCGCGGCACGAGCCCGCAGGCTCTCCACGATGTGCTGCCCCCACGCGTCCAGGTTCACCACCCGTGAGCCCATCCCGCGCGGATGCAGGGCGAGCCGCAGCACATTGACGGGCGGCGCGAGCAGCGCGGGGTCCGCGCCCTCGGTGAGCACGTCGAACGCCTCGTTCGCCGCGACGAGTTCACCCCGCGGCCCGGCCACCACCGCCGGATACGGCAGATGCCCTTCGAGAATGCTGTCCAACGCCTCCCGTACGGGCTTCAGCGCGACCGCGTCGAGCGGTGACTCGGCGAACGCGGGCGCGTAACCGGCCGCCAGCAGCAGCGAGTTGCGCTCCCGCAGTGTCAGGCCGAGCGACTCGGCGAGCCGGATCACGATCTCCCTGCCGGGCACCGACCGTCCGCGCTCGATGAAACTGACGTACCGCTGGGTCGTCCCCGCCCGGGAGGCGAGCTCCAGCTGACTGACCCGGCGTGCGGTGCGCCAGCGCAGCAACTCGCGGGCGAAGGGCGGGGGTTCGGTCACCGAAGCGGCTGCGGTGCTGATGGTCATGGCTCAGTTGTACGTCACGGGTACGACAGTCCCGCCATACCTCACGGGGAATTGAGCGGCGTACCCCGTCCGAGCAGCATGGACGCGTCCACGAAGCACACCCCAGGGAGCCGACATGCGCGCCTACCACCTCGAAACGCCCGGCACCGTCGACGGCATCGCCTCGCGCGAGACGGACCGCCCCGCGCCCGGCCCCCGCGACATCCTCGTCCGCGTCCGCGCCGTCTCCCTCAACAAGCGCGATCTGCTGATCCTGAAGGGGACCTATCCACTGAAGGCCGTGCCGGACGTGATCCCGGTGAGTGACGGCGCGGGCGAAGTCGTCGCGGTGGGCGCGGAGGTGACCCGGTTCGCGGTCGGGGACCGGGTGGCGAGCACGTACTTCCCGAAGTGGATCGACGGCCGGATCACACCCGCGCTGATCGACCAGCCCGGCGCCACCCTGCCCGGCATGCTCACCGAGTACGCGTGCCTCGACGAGAACGCGGCGGTGCGGGTGCCCGACCACCTCGGCTGGGAGGAGGCCGCCTGCCTGCCCTGCGCGGGCGTCACGGCCTGGCACGCGCTGACCGGCGGCGAGGCGGTGGTCCCCGGCGAGAGGGTGCTGACACTCGGCACGGGCGCACTCTCGCTGTTCGCCGTGCAGTTCGCGAAGCTGCTGGGTGCCGAGGTCGTCGCCACGACATCGAGCCCGGAGAAGGCCGAGCGACTCAAGGCCCTGGGCGCCGACCACATCGTGCGGTACGCCGACCACCCCGCGTGGGGACAGACGGTCCGCGACCTCACGGGCGGGCGCGGCGTGGATCTCGTCGTCGAGACCGTGGGCCCGGAGACGATCGAGCAGTCGGTCCGCGCCTCGGCGCTCTACGGCAGGATCGTCCTGGTCAGTGCCAACAGTCCGCGCAAGGCCTCCCTGGAGATCACGACGGACGCGCTCGCGTCGAGCCTGGTGACGATGCGGCGGCTCTTCGTCGGCAGCCGTACCCACTTCGAGTCCATGCTGCGTTTTCTGGGGGACACCCCCAGACCCCCGGGGGCCCTCACCCTGCACGGCACCCGCCCGGTCATCGACCGGGCCTTCGGCTTCGACGAGGTCCACGAGGCGTTCCGCCACTACGAGTCCGGCGTGGCCTTCGGCAAGGTCGTCATCCGCGTGGCCTGAGCGCGGCCGCCTCGCGCGCCAGGCCCTCCACGCGCCCCCAGTCCTTCGCCGCGATCGCGTCCTCGGGAAGCATCCACGTCCCGCCCACGCAGCCGACGTTGGGGAGGGCGAGGTAGTCCGGAGCGTAGGTGGGGCCGATACCGCCCGTCGGGCAGAACCGGGCCTGCGGCAGCGGTCCGGCGAGCGACCTGAGGTACGCCGTGCCGCCCGCCGCCTGCGCCGGGAAGAACTTCATCTCCCGCACCCCACGCTCCAGCAGCGCCACCACCTCCGACGTCGTGGACACCCCCGGCAGGAACGGCACCCCGGACGCCTTCATGGCATCGAGCAGTACGTCGGTCCAGCCGGGACTGACCAGGAAGCGGGCGCCCGCGGCCACGCACTCCGTCACCTGCGCCGGCGTGATGACGGTGCCCGCGCCGACCACCGCGTCCGGCACCCCGTCCGCGATCGCCCGGATGGCGTCGAGCGCGCACGGCGTCCGCAGGGTCACCTCTATCGCGGGCAGCCCACCCGCGACGAGTGCCGCAGCCAGGGGTACGGCGTCCTCGACCTCGTTCACCACGACGACGGGAACCACGGGGGCGAGATCCAGCACGGAAGCGCCGGGAACCGAGGGCAGCGGTGAGCTCATGGCCTCATCGTGCCTTCGTCGTGCAACATGCGCAAAGAGCGTTGCACATGTTGCAACATCACCTCTGGTGCACCTCTGGCGAACCTCTAGCGCACCGCTAGCGAACCTCTAGTGCACCTCGTTCACCAGCACATCCAGCGCCCAGGCCGTCCCCGCCCGCGCGGGCGGGGACACCTCCACCTCGTACCCGAGGTCCCGCAGCGCCTCCACGAGCTCCGCCGGACCGGCGGGCGCGGCGCCCGCCGCCAGCAGACTCCGTACGATCCGCCCCTTCGTCGCCTTGTTGAAGTGGCTGACCACCTTCCGGGTGGGCGCGTGCAGCACCCGGACCGTCGCCGTCCGCCCGGCGACCTCGCCCTTCGGCTTCCACGCGCCCGTGTACGCCGAGGACCGCAGGTCGAGCACCAGCCCGTCGCCGGCCGCCTCGGGGAGCGCGGCGGCCATCGGCGTACGCCAGTGCGCGCCCAGCGCCCCGAGCCCCGGCAGCCTGACTCCCATCGAGCAGCGGTACGACGGGATCTTGTCCGTCACCCGGACCGCGCCCCACAGCCCGGAGAAGACGAGCAGCGAGCGGCCCGCGCGCCGCTTGGCCGCCGTGTCCAGCGAGGCCAGGTCCAGGGCGTCGTACAGCACTCCCGTGTAGATCTCCCCGGCCGGGCGCGCGCCCGAGGTGCGCAGCTCCGTGTTCTTGGCGATCTCGCCGCGCAGGCCCTCGCTCAGCCCGAGCACCTCGCGGGCCTTGTCCTCGTCACCCGCGCACAGCTCGGACAGCTCGTCGAGGACCGCCTGACGCGCCTCGGTGAGCCCGGGCAGGGACAGCGACTCCAGCTTCAGCGCGGTTCCCCGGCCGGAGGATGCCTTGCCCTCGGAAGGCGGCAGCAGCACGAGCACGGTGGTGTTCTCCTAACGATGGGTATGGCCCGGCGCCAGCCTAAGGGGTCCTCCCGGACGTCGAAGCGCGCTCGGGGCGCCACCCGTATGTCCGGACGCCCGGGGCGCCACCCCTATGCCAGACGTTCGGGGTGCCGCCCGGACCTCCGCACGTTCGGGGTGCCGCCCGGACGTCCGCACGCTCGGGGTGCCGCCCGCAGGCACGCGACCTACGCTCGACCCATGCCGTGCCGCCACATCCGCGCCATCTGCGTACCGGGGGCTCCTCTGCAGGCCGCCCTGTGCGCCCTGCGGACCGAGCTGGGCGTGCCCGCGAGCTTCCCGCCCGGCGTACTGGAGGAGGCCGCCCGGCCACCCCGCCTGCCTCCCCACGACGCGACGGACATCCCCTTGTTCACCATCGACCCGCCGACGTCCACCGACCTCGACCAGGCGATGCACCTGTCCCGCCGCGAGAACGGCCGCGGCTACCGCGTCCGGTACGCGATCGCCGACGTCGCCGCTTTCGTCGCCCCCGGCGGCGCCCTGGACGCCGAGGCGCACCGCCGCGTGACGACCCTCTACTTCCCGGACGAGAAGGTCCCCCTCCATCCGACCCGGCTCTCCGAAGGCACCGCCAGCCTCCTGCCCGACCAGACCTGCCCGGCCGTGCTCTGGACGATCGACCTGGACGCGGACGGCCGCACGGAGAGCGTCGACGTACGCCGGGCCCTCGTCCGCAGCCGCGCCAAGCTCGACTACGCGCACGTACAGAAGTCGATCGACGACGGCACGGCGGAGGAGCCGCTCGCCCTCCTCAAGGACATCGGGACGCTGCGCGAGCGCCTGGAGGTGGAGCGCGGCGGGATCTCCCTCAACGTCCCCGAGCAGGAGATCGTCGAGACGGACGGGACGTACGAACTCGTCTACCGCGCCCCGCTCCCCGCCGACGCCTGGAACGCGCAGATCTCCCTGCTCACCGGGATGGAGGCGGCCGACCTGATGCTCGCGCACGGCACCGGCGTCCTGCGCACGCTGCCCGCCGCCCCCGACGGCGCGGTCGGCCGCCTTCGCCGCACGGCCAGGGCCCTGCACATCGACTGGCCGCACCACGTCTCGTACGCGCGACTCGTCCGCTCCCTCGATCCGCGTCTGCCGCGCCACGCCGCCTTCCTCCAGGAGTGCACGACGCTGCTGCGCGGCGCGGGCTACACGGTGTTCCGAGGCGGCGCCCTCCCCGACGTCACCTCCCACGCCGCAGTGGCCGCGCCCTACGCCCACTGCACGGCCCCCCTGCGCCGTCTCGTCGACCGCTACGCCTCGGAACTCTGCCTGGCCGCCGCCGCGGACGAACCGCCCCCCGACTGGGTCCTCACCGCCCTCGACACCCTCCCCAAGGAAATGGCCGAGGGCTCCCGCCGCGCGGGCGTCGTGGAACGCGAGTGCGTCGACATCGTCGAGGCCGCGCTCCTCAAGGACCGGGTCGGGGACATCTTCGACGGATCTGTGGTGGACGTGATGGAGCGTCAACCAACTGTTGGAACAGTCCAGTTGGAGTCCCCCGCAGTCGTCGCCCGCATTGAGGGCGGCACGGTGAAGCTGCCGCTGGGGGAGCGATTGCGGGTCCGCCTCACCCAGGCCGACCCGGGGACGGCGAAGGTGCAGTTCGCGCCCGCGTGAGGGCCCGTACGAGTTCGTCGGGGTCGTCCGCGTGCAGCCGTACGAGCCGGACGCGACGTTCCCGGCCCAGGAAGGTGAAGTGCGGTACGGGGGCCACCAGTTCGAGGGTCACGTCGGTCTGGGCGCCCACGGCGAGGTTCAGTTCGTCCTCGGCGGGCTCGTGCGTGGTGCGCAGCTCGCGGCGCACCGCCGCGATGTCCGCCAGGGGTATCCGCAGCTCCACGTGCGCGCCGTCGCGGACGCGCAGGTGCGTGGAGTCGAGGATGTGCGGGCGCGTCACGCCGGCCGCGTGCACGCCGACGACCAGCAGCACGGTGTAGACGTCGAGGACGAGAACGACCGCGTGGACGACCGGCCACCCGCGCAGCAGCACCGCCATCCCGGCCGTCTCGACGACGCACACGAAGGCGAGCCCCCACATCATGGCGCCCTGGCCCCGCGCGTGACCGAAGGGGCGGCCGTC
Source organism: Streptomyces sp. NPDC058086 (assembly GCF_042885015.1). Taxonomy (NCBI): domain Bacteria; kingdom Bacillati; phylum Actinomycetota; class Actinomycetes; order Kitasatosporales; family Streptomycetaceae; genus Streptomyces; species Streptomyces sp. NPDC058086. The sequence continues at coordinate 57,000 of NZ_JBHVST010000016.1, forward strand.
GCGTGTGCCGTGCGTCCGCCGGGTCACCCACAGCAACAGGCTCGCGAACAAGCGCAGTTCATGCCGTACGAGGGCGCGCGCGATCCTCATCGCCCACGCTCCGTGAACATCCGCATCGCCCGCCGGATCGCCTCCGCCTGAGCCGGGGCGACGTCGGCGTACAGGGCGCGCAGAAAACTGTCGTCGAGGCCGGGAGCGAGGTGGGCCTCCGTGAGCAGGGAGTCGGGCAGACAGTCGGCGAGTGCCCGGGCCGCCTCGTCCACGCGCGGGTCGTCGGCGTCGTAGGGGTCGGCGTCGGCGAGCGCGTCGAGGAGCGCGTACACCTCGTGCGCCCGCGCCACGGCGGCGGGCGTCTCGAAGGCGCTGCCGAGCGCCGCCATCAGCCGCTTCCGGCTCTCGGGCGAGGCCACGGTGTCGATCAGAGCGAGCACCTCGCGGTCCCTGGCGGCCATGGGGGACTCGGGGCCGTGCGCCATCCCCGTGAGCAGCGCGGCCAGTTCGGGAGAGACGGGCCCCTCGGCGGGCAGGTTCCCGTCCCGGTCCAGCAGGGCGCGCAGCCGCTCCCGCCGCTCCCGGATCGCCGCCTCCTGCCGGGCGAGATCGGCGTCGAGCTCCTCCAGCACTTCGGCGAGATCGCGCCCCGCGTCGTCCGCGAGCACGTCCCGCACCTCGGCGAGCCCCAGTCCCAGTTCGGTCAGCCGCCGGATCCGGGCGAGCACGACGGCGTGCCGCAGTGTGTAGTCCCGGTAGCCGTTGGGGCGCCGCTCGGGCTCCGGCAACAGCCCGAGATGGTGGTAATGCCGCACCGTCCGCGTGGTGACACCGACGGCGACGGCGAGTTCTCCGATCCGCATGCCCTCAGTAGAAACGTTGACGTTGCGGCAAGGTCAAGCGAGAAGATCCTCGTCGGCATGAAATCGCGGGCCGCCGGCGTTGTACCCCTGACGAGACGACCGGGACGACCGGGGAGGCGGCCATGGGTGCACGACGTGAAGAGGCCCGCTGGACCCGGGCCACTCTCGGCCGTGACGGTCCGCCCCTCGACCTGCTGACCGCACACTTCGACCAGCACCGCTACGCACCGCACGCCCACGACGAGTACACCATCGGAGTCTGCGTCGGCGGCTCCGAGATCATTGACTACCGGGGCGGCCGCATCCACACCGGCCCCGGCTCGATCGTCGTGCTGGCTCCGGGCGAGATGCACACCGGCGGCCCGGCCGCTTCCGACGGCTACGCCTACCGGGCCCTGTACGCCGAGCCCTCCCTGCTCACCGAGGGAATTCTGGGCAGCCCCCCGCACTTCCGGGACCCCGTCCTCGACGACCCCGAACTGGCCGCCGCCCTGCGCGCCGCCCACACGGACCTGAGCACCTGCCCCGACCCCCTGGAGGCCGAGTCCCGCCTCCCCTGGCTGCTGGCCGCCCTCGCCCGTCGCCACTCCACGGCCCGCTCGGCGTGCGACACGGTCCCGGGAGCGGCGCACATCGCCTTCGCCGTACGCGACCGCCTCGCCGACGAACTCCAGGCACCTCCGTCACTCGCCTCCCTCGCCATCGACCTGGGCCTCTCCCGCTACCAACTCCTGCGCGCCTTTCGTACGACGATGGGGATACCGCCGTACGCCTGGCTCGCCCAGCACCGGGTGAACCGGGCCCGCGCCCTGCTGGAGAGCGGACTGCGCCCCGCCGAGGTCGCCCCGCTCGTCGGCTTCGCTGACCAGGCGCACCTGACACGCTGGTTCCGCAGGGTGCTCGGGGTGACCCCGGCGGCGTACCGGACAAGCGTGTCGCCGACGGCGTAGCGCAACAGCGTTCAAGACACCTGACCGCACGGCAGCCGAAACTCCCCCCATGACTGCACGCGGCTGGTTCCTGTTCTCCCTGATGGGAGTGGTCTGGGGCATCCCCTACCTGATGATCAAAGTGGCGGTGGACGGTGTGTCCCCGTCGACGGTGGTGTTCACGCGCTGCGCGGTGGGCGCGGCGCTGCTGCTCCCCTTCGCGATCCGCCAGGGGGGCCTTACCCGGACCGTACGAACGTACTGGCGCCCGATGCTGGCCTTCGCGTGCATCGAGATAATGATCCCTTGGTGGACCCTCACGGACGCCGAGCGCCACCTCTCCAGCTCCACGGCGGGCCTGCTGATCGCGGGCGTACCGATCGTGGGCGTGGCCGCGGCCCGCCTCTTCGGCGACGCGGAGCACCTCGGCGCCCGCCGCCTGTTGGGCCTCGCCCTCGGCCTGTCCGGCGTCGCGGTCCTCACCGTCCCGCACCTGACCGGCGGCGACGCCCGCTCGCTGGCCGAGGTACTGCTGACGGTGATCGGGTACGCGACCGCCCCCGTCATAGCCGCCCGCCACCTCAAGAACGTCCCCTCGCTCCACCTCACGGCCGCGTGTCTGACCCTGGCGGCCCTGGTCTACGCCCCCGCGGCAGCCGTCACCCACCCCTCCGGGCTCCCCTCCCCGCAGATCCTGGCCGCCCTCGCCGGCCTCGGCGTCATCTGCACCGCGGTCGCCTTCGTGGCCTTCCTGGAACTGATCAAGGAGGCGGGCCCGACGCGGGCGACGGTGATCACGTACGTCAACCCTGCCGTCGCGGTCGCCGCGGGTGCCCTGTTCCTCGACGAACGCCTGACCTCCGGCACCGTCGCGGCCTTCGCCCTGATCCTGGCGGGCTCGGTCCTGGCGACGTCGACGTCAGCGTCCGGCCCGAGGCGCACCCCACGCCCGGTACCATGGTCCACACGGCAGACGAGCCGGGCGGACGGCCGCGTGGAGGTCCTTGTGGACCTTCCCGAGGAACGTCCGGGCTCCACAGGGCAAGGTGGTGGCTAACGGCCACCCGGGGTGACCCGCGGGACAGTGCCACAGAAAACAGACCGCCGGGGACCTCGGTCCTCGGTAAGGGTGAAACGGTGGTGTAAGAGACCACCAGCGCCTGAGGTGACTCAGGCGGCTAGGTAAACCCCACCTGGAGCAAGGTCAAAAGGAAACACCTCGGTGTTTCTGCGCGGACGATCGAGGGCTGCCCGCCCGAGTCCGCGGGTAGACCGCACGAGACCGGCGGCAACGCCGGTCCTAGATGGATGGCCGTCTCCCCGGCCGCCGCGAGGCGACCGGGCGACAGAACCCGGCGTATAGCCCGACTCGTCTGCCGGCTGGGTTCTGACCTGGCCGTATGGCCTGGTCAGGGCCCTCTCCCTATGACGCCTTCCATAATCAGCTTGCTGCCTCCGGTACAGCCCCGGTTGAGGGCTGAGCGGCGGATGCGGAAGCAGTGAGCACAGGGCGAGGAAGACCGATCTCCGCCCACACGACCTTGCCGGACGGCGGCCATGGCTCACTGCCCCACCGGGCCGTCAGCGCGTCGACGAGGAGCAGCCCGCGCCCCGTCTCGTCGGTGGGACTCGCGGTACGACGGGCCAGGGGTCGACGGTTGCCCCGTGGGTCGGCCACTTCGATACGGAGCGTGTCCGAGGCCTCGACGGTGAGTGTGAGCCGGAACCCGAGCCCCTTCACGCGCCCGTGCGCGACCGCGTTCGCCGCCAGCTCGGCGACGACCAGCGCAGAGGACTCGCTCACCTCGCAGCTGGGCGGCCATCCCCACTCGTCGAGTTGCTGCACAGCCAGCAGTCGCGCCAGGCGGGCGCCGCGAGGCGTGGCGCTGAGCAGCTGGGTGAAATGCCGGGTGGAGATTTCTGACTTCATGTCACTGAGCGTGGCCGCCTCGCTCTACTCTGACCAGGGAATCCTTCGGTACGCAGAGTGTGCGTACCGGTACGGACGGTGTCCTGTACGGGGTGTCGGCCGTGACCTGGTGGGGTGCGGGACGGCAGGGCGGGTGTTGGGATGACGGTGACGGAGCCGCAGGAGACGTACGACGAGGGTGAGCAGGCCAGCGACCTGAACCGCGCGATCGGCAAGCAGGTCAAGGTACTTCGGGAGCGGGCCGGGCTCACGCAGAAGGAGCTGGGGGACCGGCTCGGCTACAGCGAGGATCTGGTCTCCTCGCTGGAGCGGGGGAGACGGACGCCGCAGCGGGAGTTCTTGGAGGCAGCGGATGAACTGCTGGATGCCGGAGGGCTATTGACGGCCACGATCGAGGACGTGGAGAAGGCCAAGGCGAAGGCGAGGGTTCGGCATCCGGCCTGGTTCAGGGATTACGCGCGGCTGGAGCGGGAAGCGGTCGAGATCAACTTCTACAACAACCATGATGTTCCCGGCCTGTTGCAGACTCAGCGGCGGACCCGTGCCCTATACGAGATGCGTAAGCCGCTTCTGAGCGAGGACATCATCGAGCAGCGGGTGGCCTCTCGGATGGACCGGCAAGAGATCCTCACGCGTTGGCCTCTTCCCATAGTGACGGCAGTCATCGAGGAAGTGGTACTGCGACGGCCCATCGGTGGTCTGGATGTCCACAAGGAGCAGTTGGAGCGGCTGATCAAGCTCGGCCGACTGCGCAATGTGGAGCTTCAGGTGATGCCGACGGATCGGGTGGAGCACGCCGGAATGGGTGGCGCCTTCGTCCTCCTCATCCCGAAGGGGAAGGCACAGGTGGGATACACGGAGGCGCAGAACAGCAGCCGACTGATCTCGGACGCAGAGGACGTACGTATCCTGGCCGCAAGGTACGGCAGCATCAGGGCCCAGGCGCTCACGCCAAGGGAGTCCTTGGACCTGATGGAGGACTTGCTGGGGGAACGATGAACACCGCGGAATGCGCGCGCCTCGCCTGGTTCAAGAGCAGCTACAGCGGTAACGAGGGCGGTGAATGCCTGGAGGTAGCCGCAACGCCCGGCACCGTCCACGTCCGCGACTCCAAGGATCCCGCCCGCGACCCCCTCGCCTTCCGGAGCTCGGAGTGGGCCGCGTTCGTGGACTTTGTGGCAGGGCTCTGACGCACGACTGGGGGCTACGAACGAGCAGTTCATAGCCGTGCCGTATACCCGGCAGGTCAGCGGAGTACCAACAGTTGGGCCCCACCTGGTCTGTCCGCCGCGCGGCTGGATCGCGGGTACGGCCTCCGGAGCCGCGTGCGCAGGTCCATGCCAACCAGACCAGTGTTGCGCTCGCAGAGTGAACCGCTCCGGGATCGGTGGAAGCTTCGGACTGTCCCCTCTTCTTCGAAGCTCTGCTCCTGCTGAGGCGGTTTGCCGAGGTGTTGGTCATCTGCCCCACCTCAACCAGCCACATTGAACTCGGGAGGTGAGCTGCCGTGGGCGTCATGAGCGATCTGATCTAACGGGGTGCCATTGTCGAGGGCTACAAGGTCGAGGTCTTCGACGGAAAAGTGATCACGACCCCCAGAGCCCCGAGCGGCACTGGACTGTCCGGGACGCCGAAGGTGCGATCACCGCTGCCGGCATCCCCCGCGAGCGAGTCTTCGGCGATGTGCTCATCACCTTCCCGGCGAGAACGACGACGCGCTCGACCTGCTTCTTCGCACACACGGTACTACCGATGGCCCTACACGAGCGCAGGCGCCTCGACCCCCGACGCCGGGTGAATGAGCGACCGCAGCTTCTCGCGAGTCTCTGGGTCCGTTGAGTAGACGATCGTGCCGATCATGCCCCGGGTCAGCAGCACCTTGTAGGTGTTGCGGATGAGCCGGTTGATGTCCGCGTCCGACGTCGCTTTCGTGAACGACGGGTCCTTCGACGCTGAGCGGTCCACGACCCAGCGGTCCGTTCGCCAGACCAGGTCGGGGCCGATGATCACGCCGGACCAGTCGTACTCGAAGCCCTGCGCGGTGTAGACACAGCCGACCTGGCCGAAACCGGCTGGATCGGTGGCCCACAGGGGGGCGGGCGGCGCCCCGAGCAGGGACCGGTCGCCATACACGTTCCAGGGACGGGCCCACTGGCCGATGACGACGTCGGCGGGCAGCGCCGCCATGTCCGGGGTGACCTTGGTGGTCCACTTCCAGCAGTAGCCGGCCGACATCCGGGCACCGTAGTCCTCCTTGCGTCGCGCGACGAGGAAGTCCTCCAGCTCCTGGGGACTTTCGGCGGTCAGCAGCTCGAACTTGCCGTCCGGCTTCCAGTGGCTGGGCGTACCACCCTCCAGGCCGAGCAGGTCGACGACCCACTTCTCGTACGCATCACTGCCGCCGCACCGGAACTGGCTGTCCAGCTCCACCATCGTGCAGTCGAGGCCATGTTCGGCGGCGGCCCGCTGGATCTGCTCCTTGGTCCCCATCTCGCCGGGCCGCACCACCTGGTGCTGGTCCAGCAGGAACACGGGCACCCGGGCCGCGTCGATCAGTTCGGCCACTTGCAGACGGTCGGTACGGAGCTCTGCCTTGGTGTAGCGATTGGCGGAGGTCTTCCGTAGGCGGTGGGCCTCGTCGCAGATCAGTACGTCGAGGTCGTTCGGCTCCGCATCCATGAAGCTGTTGAAGTACTTGAACAACTGCTGGACTTCGCGCTTTTTGGCCCCTGCGACTCTGCGCATCGTCTTGGTGAACGACTGCGACCCCGTCGCGTGCAGCGTGGGCACCCCGCGCCGGTACAGCTCGCCCAGCAGCGACATCGCGATCACGCTCTTGCCGGAGCCGGGGCCGCCGGTTACCACGATCACCTGCTTGTGGTTCGACCGCTTGGCCTTGCGTACGGCGGACATCACCTTCTCGTAGGCGACCCGTTGTTCGGCGATGAGTACGAACTGCTCGCGGTCGCGGATCTCGGCCGCCGCGACGGCCATCAGTTGCTTGGAGGGTCGGATCTTGGCGTCACGTAGTGCGTCCGCCGCCTCCGCTCCGGGCTTTGCGGCGAGTCGCGAGCGAAGGAAGTTCATGAAGGCACCGCGCTGTTCGCCGGTGTACATACGGCCGTGCTGGTCCTCGGTGACGGCACGCAGCCCAGCGACCCCGAACTCGGTCGCGTTGTGCAGGAACGCCACCCCGGCCAGCGACCTGGGCATCCGCTCCAGCACCCCGTTGAACGACAGCAGGTACTCGCAGTAGCCCCGTACCTGTTCGATGGGGTTGAGGACTGGCTCCGCGTACGCGTCGATCCGGCAGAGCAGCGGCTCGTCTTCCTCCGGGTAGGCCGTGCTCCACTGCTTCAGTTCCACGACGACGTACGACGGTTCACCCGTCGTCGGGTGCACGCCGGCGAGTATGGCGTCCGCGCGCTTGCTGGTGAGGGGCAGGCTGTACTCGACCAGGACTTCGACGTCGTCGAGACCCGCCTCGATGAGGGCGTTGACGAGCGCGGGGAGGCTGCGCTCCCAGGAACGTACCTCCGCCTGCGCGGGCCTGCGGCCATGCTGGTGACGGAAGTTCTCGGTCAGATGCAGCGCCAGCGACCCTTCGAGGATGCGGGCGGCCACGGACGCCGCGGACTCACGGAACAGCAAGAAAATGCCCCCAGGCAGCACGAAGAAGACTCGTGCGGGTGGGGGCATGTCCTCCGGTGTCCGCCGTGCAGACGGATCAGGAAGCCCGTCGGGCCGCTGAGATGGTGCTCGCCATCCTAGGTCAGCATGTGGATCACGAGGAGGGGATGGGCGGGGTTTGGCTCGGCCCGGCTGAGGGCGTCAGCAGCTTCCATGGATGCCTCAAAGCTCGAGGTCTGTACGACGAATCGGCCGTCTGGGCACACCACTTCCACCCCCTGCCGCTGACCTCAAAAGACATGGGTGTCCGACCTCAGCTCTTCTGCACGCCGAGCGCCGCGCGGAGCCAGTCCAACGACCTGGTATCCAGCACCGCGTCAGCGAGTGCCAGGCCCGTCTTGGTGACGATCCGGCCTCGGCTGTTGTCGATCCACCGCTGAGTATTGGCGTAGCCCTGGTCCCGGTACTCGATGCCCTGGATCGTGCACTCCAACTTGTCGGCGTCCCGCGCGCAGATCGCTTCCGGGAGTCGTTGGCCTCGTACTCGGCGACCAGGTTGCGAACGGCTTCGGCCACGAGCTCGGCCATGCCGGCTACTTGGTCGGCGGTGATGTCGCGGGGGCCCGCCTCTCTGACGGTGTATTTCTTGCCGAGGCCGGGGGCTTCAGGGGCGGTGTTCCGACAGCGCGTGTGCTGCCGTGGTCAGGAAGGCGTTCACGTGTCCGTCGCGGCGGGCTTCGAGTACGGCTAGGCAGATCTCGGTCGGTGGGACGTCGGTCACCGGGCGGTTTACGAGGTCGGGGCGTGAGTAGGAGCGGGCGACACTGCGTGGCAGCAGCGCGATGCCCTTCCCGGCCGCGATGAGTTCGAGTTTCTCCTCCACCGTGGCGGTGCGGCGCGCGTGGAAGTCCAGGATCGTCTCGCCGTCGAGGGCGGCCAGGGTCAGCCGGCGGCGGGACGCCAGGGGGTGGGTGGTGGGGAGGCATACGACCTTCGGTTCGCTGCCCACCGGGATGGTGTGGATCCCCTCCGCGTCGAAGGGGTGGCGCAGGAAGCCGACGTCGGCCCGGCCGTCCCGGAGCGCCTCGCCCTTCTCGTACCAGTTCAGGTGGAGCAGTTCGATCTCGATGTCGGGGTGGGTCCGGGTGAACGCGCGGACCGCGGGGGAGACGCTCAGACCGGGGGCGAAACCGACGACCAGACGGTCGGCGCGGGCGGCGCCGTGCACCCGGCGGGTGGCGGCCTGCGCGGCGGCGAGTACGCCCGGCGCGTCCTCGTAGAGTTGCCGGCCGGCCGGGGTCAGACGCACGCTGCGCGTCGTACGCACCAGCAGCGCGCAGCCCAACTCCTGTTCCAGCGCGCGGATCTGACGGCTCAGTACGGGCTGTGCGATGTGCAGTTGCGCGGCGGCTCGGCCGAAGTGCTCGTGCTGCGCGACGGCCGTGAAGTACCGAAGTTTGCGCAGGTCCAGATCCATGCCCTGAGGGTATCAATGTGCCCGAAGAGGTATTGGACGCGTGATGTGCGGCGAGCGCAGAGTGACCGGGTGTGGTGTTCGGGCAGCCCGTTCGCCGTTCCCCAGGAGGTTCCTCTTCATGATCGTCATCACTGCGCCCACCGGGCAGATCGGCCGCCAGGTCCTCGACATCGTCCTGGGCGACGTCCCCGACGGTGTCCCCGACGGTGTCCTCGACGGCGGGGAGTCGGTTCGGGTGATCGCGCGCGATCCCTCCCGGCTCTCGCCGCGGGTGCGCGAGCGGGTCGAGGTCGTGACCGGCTCGCACGGCGACCCCGACGTCGTCGACGAGGCGTTCGCCGGTGCGGACAGCGTGTTCTGGCTGGCGCCGCCGAACCCGCGGGCCGAGCGGGTCGAGGACGTCTATGTGGACTTCAGCAGGCCCGCTTGCGACGCCTTCAAGAGGCGGGGGGTTCGGCGGGTCGTGGGGATCTCGGCCCTGGGGCGCGGGGTGCCCGGCAACGCCGGGCTGGTGTCGGCGTCCCTGGCGATGGACGACCTGATCGCGGGCACGGGGGTGGGCTATCGGGCGCTGACTTTGCCCTCGTTCATGGACAACACGCTGCGCCAGGTCGAGGCGATCAGGAGCCAGGGCGTGTTCTTCCAGCCGGTCGCCGGGGATCTCAAGGCGCCGACCTGTGCCACCCGTGACATCGCCGCCGTGGCCGCCGGGTTGCTGCTCGACCACTCCTGGAGCGGGCAGGGCGAGGTCCCGGTACTCGGGCCCGAGGACCTGTCCTTCGAGGACATGGCGCGGATCATGTCCGAGGTGCTGGGCAGGCCGGTGCGGTTCCAGTACGTCCCCGTCGAGTCGTTCAGGGACACGCTGACGCGGCGGGGGATGTCCGAGGCGATGGCGCAGGGCATGGCGGACATGGCGACGGCCAAGGACCGTGGCCTCGACAACGCCGAGCCGCGCACCCCGGGGGCCACCACCCCCACCACGTTCCGCCAGTGGTGCGAGGAGATCCTCAAGCCGGCTGTTCTCGCCTGATGGCCCGTGACGCCTGATGGCCCGTGACGCCTGATGGCCCGTGACGCCTGACGGCCCGCGACGCGCGACGGCCGTGACGCGCGACGGCCGCAACGCACGAGAGCCCGGCGGCGGCCCCGAGTCTTCGGGCGTGCCGTCCGGTCCTCCCGCGTCCGGCGGTCAGGCTTCGCGTACCTCCTCCAGGCGTACGGGCCGGTGCTCGGCCAGCGAAAGGGCGCAGGCCTCGGCGATCCAGCCGGCCTCGATGGCGTCGGCGACCGTGCACGGCGAGGTGGCGCGGCCCGCGACGACCTCCGTGAAGGCGGTGAGTTCGGCGCGGTAGGCGGGGGCGAAGCGGTCCATGAAGAAGTCGTGCGGCGGGCCCGCCGGGAAGGTGGCGCCCGGCTCGACGGAACGCAGCGGCAGCTTGTCCTCCAGGCCCACGGCGATGCTGTCGCGCATGCCGTGCAGTTCCAGGCGGACGTCGTAACCCCGCGCGTTGTGGCGGGAGTTGGAGACCAGGGCGATGGTGCCGTCGTCGAGGGTGAGGATCGCGGAGGCGGTGTCGACGTCACCCGCCTCGGCGATGTACTCGGCACCCCGGTTGCCACCGGCCGCGTACACCTCGACCACCTCGCGGCCCGTGACCCAGCGCACGATGTCGAAGTCGTGCACGCTGCAGTCGCGGAAGATGCCCCCGGAGACCGCGACGTACGCGGCGGGCGGCGGCGCCGGGTCCAGCGTGGTGGACCGTACGGTGTGCAGCTTGCCGAGTTCGCCGCTCACCACGGCCTTGCGGGCGGCCACACAGCCCGAGTCGAAGCGCCGGTTGTAGCCGATCTGCACCTCGACACCGCTGTCCCGGACGGTTTCCAGCACGTCGAGGCTCTCCTCGACGGTCCGCGCCACCGGCTTCTCGCAGAACACCGGGATGCCCGCCTTGACCGCGGCGAGGATGAGCGCGGGGTGCGCGTCGGTGGCGGCCGCGATGACGATGCCGTCGACCCCGGCGGCGAGCACCGCCTCGGGGGAGTCCACCGCCGTCGCCCCGAACCGCTCCACCGCCGCCGCGGCGGCCGCCGCCACCGGGTCGCTGACGACCAGGGTGTCCACCGCGTCGAGCCCGGCGAGGGTCGCCGCGTGGAAGGCGCCGATCCGGCCCAGTCCCAGGATGCCGATACGCATGAGATTGCTCCTAAAGCCAGTGAGGGTGTGCCCGCCGGGGGAGGGGCGAGCGGGAACGGAGGAGGGGGAGGAGGGGAGGAGGGGGGAGGGGGAGGAGGGGGGAAGAGGGAGAGGAGGCGGAGTCCGGGGAGGAAGGGGAGTCCGGGGAGGGGCAGGGGATCAGTCGAGTCCGCCGAAGACGATCTGGTCCCAGTCGATGACCGAGCCCGTGACCACCCCGCTGCGGTCGGAGAGCAGGAAGACGACGAAGTCGGCGATCTCGTCGACCTGGCCCAGCTTGCCCATCGGCTGGGTCTTCGCCGCCTTCTCCCGCCAGTCGTCGCCCGCGCCGTGGAAGGTGCGCTGGATCTCCTCCTCGCCCTCGGTGTCCGTCCAGCCGATGTTGAGGCCGTTGATCCGGACCCGGTCCCAGCGGTGCGCGTGGGCGGCGTTGCGGGTGAGGCCCATGAGCCCGGACTTGGCGGCGACGTACGGGGCGAGGAAGGACTGCCCGCCGTGCGCCGAGGACGTGATGATGTTGACGACGGTGCCCGGCGCCCCGCGGTCCACCAGGTGCTGGACGGCGGCCTGCATCGCGAAGAACGGCGCCCGCAGGTTGATCGCCATGTGCGCGTCGAACAGTTCCGGCGTGGTGTCCAGGAGCGTGCCGCGTGACGTCAGCCCGGCCGCGTTCACCAGGCAGTCGATCCGCCCGTGGGTGGCCACGACCTGTTCGACACTGCCGCGCGCCTGTGCGGGATCGGTCAGATCGGCCCGTACGAACGTGGCGCCGGTCTCAGTGGCGAACTTCTCGCCGAGTTCGGCGCGGCGCCCGGTGAAGGCGACCGTGGCGCCTTCGCGCAGCGCCGCGCGCACGATGCCCGCGCCGACGCCCTGGCTGCCGCCGTTGACGAGGACGACCTTGTCCTCGAGCAGTTGGTTCATGAGTGTGGTGCCGTCCTTTTCCGTTCCAGCCAGAGCTACAGCTACGGGTACGTCTACGACTTCCGGCGCGGTGACATTTCTGCCAGTCTCATGAGGCCGGGACCGTCAATCAATCCGCAGAGAACCATCAAAAACCCCTCATCGATCTCCGTGATCACGGGACACAGCGAAGGAACCCATGGGACATCCGTATACGATCCGCGAGATCGCCCGGCAGGCCGGACTGAGTGAGGCGACGGTCGACCGGGTCCTCAACCATCGCGGCGGCGTGCGTGAGAGCACGGCGCGGGAGGTGCAGCAGGCCATCAAGGACCTGGACCGGCAGCGCACCCAGGTCCGCATCGGCGGCCGCACCTTCATGATCGACATCGTGATGCAGACCCCGGAACGGTTCTCCTCGGCGGTACGCGACGCCCTGGAGGCCGAACTGCCGTCCCTGCACCCGGCGATCGTGCGCTCACGGTTCCACTTCCGTGAGACGGACCCCGCGGCGGAGCTGGTGAAGGACCTCGACAGGATCGCCGCACGCGGTTCGCAGGGAGTGATCCTCAAGGCCCCGGAGGTCCCCGAGGTCACCGCGGCGGTCGGCCGGCTGGTGGCGGCCGGTATCCCGGTGGTCACGCTGGTGACGGATCTGCCCAGCAGCCCGCGGCTGGCGTACGTCGGCATCGACAACCGGGCCGCCGGAGCCACCGCCGCCTACCTGATACGCCAGTGGCTCGCCGACCGTCCGGGCCATGTGCTCGTCACGATCAGCCGGGGGTCCTTCCGCAACGAGGAGGAGCGCGAGATGGGGTTCCGCAGCGGGATGCGTGCCGGCGGGCCCGTACGCCGACTGGTCGAGATCACGGACAGCGACGGGCTGGACCCCACCCAGCGGGCCCTGGTCCTGGCGGCTCTGGAGCGGGATCCGGAGATCAACGCCGTCTACTCCATCGGCGGCGGCAACACCGCGACCATCGACGCCTTCGCGGCGCTTGGCCGGGGGGTGCTGGCCTTCGTCGCGCACGACCTGGACCACGACAACACCCGGCTGCTGGCGGAGGGGAAGCTGTCCGCGGTGCTCCACCACGACCTGCGCCAGGACATGCGGCGCGCCTGCCAGACCATCATGCGAGCCCAGCAGGCGCTGCCGGACGAGGGCCCGTTCCTCCCGTCGGCGATCCAGGTGGTGACGCCGTACAACATGCCGCCGTACAACATGCCGCCGGTGTGAGAATCCCGCACTGGGGAGGGGACGGATCCCGCACCCGCGCGGCGACGGAGAGACGTCTACGCGGTCGGACCCAACGGCTGTCCCGCGGGGCCGCTCTCCCGCGCGTGCGCCGCGCCGCCGATGTCCGTGCCCGCCCAGGACAGCGCCGTCCAGCCCTCCTCGGGGGAGCCCTCCAGGATCACGATGTCGGTGTTGTCCAGCCGGTGTTCGGTCGCGAAGGACATGCCGACGTTGTGCGCCCGAGCCGCCGTCCACACCCGGATCGCGGCGCCGTGGCTGACCATGGCGACGCTGCCCACGCCGGTTGCCGCGGCCTCCGCGACCACCGCGTCGAACCGGCCCAGCGCCTCGATGCCGTTCTCGCCGCCCGGCATCCGCAGCCCGGTGTCCCCGGCCACCCAGGCGAACGCCGTCGTGAAGTACGTCCTGGCCGCCTCGGTGTCGCCGCGCATCATCTCCAGGTCCCCGGCCTCCAGCTCACGGATGCCGTCCCGTACGACCATCTCGAGGCCGCGGGCGGCCGTCAGCTGGGTACGGGTCAGTGTGGAGACGTACAGCAGGTCGATGTCCACGTCCGCGAGCGTCTGGGGCAGCGCGGCGGCCTGCTTCTCGCCGAGGTCGGTCAGACCCGGGCCGGGGACTGCGGTGTCGAGGAGGAACGCCACGTTGGACGGGGTCTGGCCGTGGCGGATGAGGATCAGGCGCATACGGTCACCCTCTCAGACGGTGCTACGACGGACGCGGCGGCCTGGGCGGTGGGGGCAGCCCTACGGCCCGGGCGGTGGGGGCAGCCCTACGGCCCGGGCGGTCGGGGCGGCCCCACGGCCCCGGTGATCGGGGCAGTCCCACGGCCCCGGCGGTCGGGGCAGCCGCAGGGCCCGGGCGGTCGGGGCAGTCCTTCAGGGCAGAGCCGCCCCGCGCCCCGCTCGTCCGCCCCGCGCTTCAGCCGCCGACCGTGAACCAGGTCGCCCGGGACTTCTTCCACTCGGGGTGGGTGAGGTCCTTGGCCTCCGTGCCGTCGCCGTACAGGTCGGCGGAGCCGTCGTCGGTGATCAGCTGGGCGCGGGCGCCGGGAACGGTGAGATCCGGGACGTCGACGACCGACTCCCAGCCGCCCGGGTCCGAGGTGGGCAGGTCGAGCCGCTTGACCGGGGCGTGCGCCGGGTCGCCGTCCCAGGAGTAGAGGGCGTACGGGTCGGAGTTGTCGTCGGCGGCCCAGGAGCCCGCGACGATCAGGTACTGGTTCGCGGCGTTCTTGCGCAGGTCGCGCACGGAGAGACCGCCGAGGTCCAGCTCGACCGGCGTCCCGAAGACGGCCTTGGCGCCGCTGCCGACCACCTTGTCGATGTTCGTGACGGGCACGAGGAGCGCCTTGCCGCCGGCGACCGCGGGGGCGAGCGGCGCGCGGAAGCCGAGGTATGCGGTCGTCGTCGACCCCGGCGCGAACTCCAGCCCCTCCACGTTGAACCCGTCGATCTGCTTGGGGACCTGGCCGTCGGCGGTGCCCGCCGCGAAGCCGTAGCGGTCGCCGTGGGCCTCGTCCCAGGCGACGAGGTCGTCGCGGAGCTTCCCGTACGAGCCGCCGTACGACAGCACGGTCGCCGCGCCCGAACCGCTGACCTTGGTGGTGAAGACGGTGTTGCGGGCGGACTTGTACTCGCCGTCCTTGTTGTTGCCCAGCGAGCCCGTCCAGTAGATCGTGTCGCCGACGCGCGCGCCGCCCTCGATGTCGATCTCCTTCGAGACACCGATGTCGGAGCTGAAGTCCCAGGTCTTCACGGGCGCGCCCGAGGCCGAACGGTCGTACAGGCGCAGGGTGTTGGACTCGTCGTCCGCGACCACCGCATAGCCGCCCCCGACGTCCACGGCGGCGGAGGCGTCGCTGGAACCCGTGAAGTACCTGCTGTCCGCGGCCTGTTGGACGGCGGCCGACGCGGCGTAGTGCAGGGTCTTGGTGGCGGTCTTGCCGTCCACGCCGGTGACCTTCACGGTCAGGTCGGTGTAGCCCCGGCCGCGCGCGGCGACCGCGACCTGGCGGGTGGCGCCGGTGCCGGTGACCGTGACGTCGGCGGTGGTGGCCACGGAGGTCTTGCTGCTCTTGGTCACCGTGACCGTGAGCGCCCCGGCGTCCGCGCCGCTCTGTGCGACCGTCACCTTCACGACCGGATCCCCGCTCGCCCCCACCGCGCCGGACAGATAGGCCGCCGACAGCGACAGCGTCGGAGTCCCGAGACTCGCCGCTTGGGCCTGGCTTCCCAGCCCCATGACGGCGAGCGCGAGCACCCCACTGGCAGCGGCGACTGTCCTGCGGCCACGGGGGAGAACGTAGTCCTGCACGGGGACCCTTTCGTCGGCGTGATGTCGACGAGAAGGCTCGGCCGTCCCCACCAACTGCCGACGGCCCGCACACATCCATGGGGTGAACAAGTGCGGGCGCTGCTCACCGAGTTGGATCTGCCCCGAGCGACCGCTCCGTGACGCCCGCCAGATGGGCCATGAAGACCTCGCGCGCGTCCGGCGTCAGCGTGTGCAGGGCGATCAGGGCCGTGATGACGACGTCGCAGAGCTCGGACCGTACGTCGTCCCAGGTGTGGCTGGCTCCCTTGCGCGGGTTCTGGCCGGTCGCACCGATCACCGCCTCGGCGACCTCGCCGACCTCCTCCGACAGTTTCAGGATGCGCAGCAGCAGGCACTCCTGTCCGCCGTGCGTGCGGTGGGCGTCCAGCCAGGAGCGCAGGCGGTCGATGGATTCCCAGACGTCGTCATCAGCCATGGGGCAAGCTTCCCGCACCGGCCGCGGGTCCTCGTCCACGCGTCCCCCGCTCCTGCGCCTACTCTTCGAACAGGGCCTCCTGCTTGCCCTCGGCCGCCTCGCGCACCCTCTTGTTACGGGCGCCCACCACGGCCAGCGTGACCGCCGCCGTCACGCCGAGCGCGACGGGGACCATCCAGCCGCGGTTCACGGCGTGGCCGATCGCCTGGTCCAGCGAGAGGCGGCCGGGGCCCGCCACCGCGAGGCCCGCCGCCGTCAGGGCCAGCGACGCCGCGTGCTCGTAGCCACCGTTCATCGCGAAGAACCCGTTGGGCAGATGGACCGCGGCCGCGCCCACCATCGCCCCGGCCGCCGCCGCGCCCGCCGCGGGGGTCGCGAGGCCCAGCGCCAGCAGGGTGCCCCCGCCGGCCTCGGCCAGCCCCGCCGCCGTCGCGCTCGCCTTCCCGGGCGTGTAGCCCATGGCCTCCATGGCGGCCCCGGTCCCCTCCAGGCCGCCCCCGCCGAACCAGCCGAACAGCTTCTGCGCCCCGTGCGCGGCCAGCACTCCGCCCGTGCCCAGACGGAGCAACAGCAGTCCCAGATCACTTCGGTCGAAACAGGTCACGGTGGCTCCCAGAGCAGACGGCCGGCGGCAACGGTCAACGGTCCCTCCCATGTCTCCACCGTCGCACCGATGAGGCGTGACCGACGTGTTCGGGGTGTCGTTCGGGTGGCGGGCACCCGGGACCGGTGTGAGGGTGACTCCCATGACGATTCAGGTAGCGAAACTCAGCGACCCGGCCGTCCGGGCCTTCGTCACCGCTGTGAACTCCCATGACCGTGACGCCTTCCGGGCCGTCCTCGCACCCGGCGCGACCATGTCCGACGACGGTGCCGACCGCGACCTCGCCGACTGGACCGATCGGGAGATCTTCTCCTCCCGCGGCCACATGGAGGTCGACAACGAGTCGAACGGCGGCCGTGCTCTCATCGCCCGCTACAACAACGACACTTGGGGCGAGATGAAGACGAGGTGGAGCTTCACCGTCGACGACGGCGGCAGGATCACCCGCTTCGAAACCGGCCAGGCCTAGCCCGCCCGCCCTGGCGAGTATCAACCAAGGCCCGCTCGCCATGGGGCCGTTCACCGCCGCGCAGCCGGCCGAGGCCGACCGCGTGCTGGGACGGTGAGCGGCCCCGGGCCGCGCCTACTGCTGGACGTACTGCTGCTGGGACAGGGAGCGCCGGCCCCCTTGCTCGGTCAGTGTGATCTGCCCGGCCTTGATGGTCGCGAGGCGCGGTGCCCGGCGGGCGATCGACGAGTCGTGGGTGACCATGATGAAGGTCAGCCCGTACTCGTGCCACAGCCCTTCCAGCAGGCCCATGATGTCGTCGCGGGTGCCCTCGTCGAGGTTGCCGGTCGGCTCGTCCGCCAGGAGTACCTTCGGCTTCTTGACCAGCGCGCGGGCGATGGCGACACGCTGCTGCTGACCGCCCGACAGCTCGGACGGCGCATGCGTCAGCCGCTCGCCGAGACCGACCGAACGCAGCGCCTCGGCGGCCCGCTCGCGCCGCTCCGCGGGCTTCACCCCGAGCGGTACGAGCGCGGTCTCGACGTTCTCCTGCGCGGTCAGCGTCGGGATGAGGTTGAACGACTGGAAGATGATGCCGATCTTCTCGGCACGCAGCCGGGTCAGCTTGGCCTCGCTGATGGAGGCGAGGTCCACGCCGTCCAGCTCGACGCTGCCGGCGGAGGGACGGTCCAGACCGCCGATCATCTGGAGCAGGGTGGACTTGCCGCCGCCCGTGGGGCCCTGGATGACGAGCTGGTCGCCGTCCTCGATGGTGAGGTCGACGCCACGCAGCGCCTCCACCGTCTCCTTGCCCCGCGTGTAGCGCTTGGTGACGCCGGTGAGCTTGTACATGAGGTTCTCCGAAGATGAAGCAGGCGTTGAAGTGGAAGAGGAGAGAGGGAAGAGGGGAAGGGGTGGGGCGCGAAGGGGACCGTCCGAAGGGACGAGGGGATCGCCCGCGGGGGACTAGGACACGCTGCGCAGCGCGTCCGCCGGACGCATCCGCGAGGCGCGCCAGCCGCCCATCGCGCCGGCGATCAGACCGCCCGCGATGGCCAGGCCCGCGGCGAGCGCGATGGTGGTCACCGAGACCGGCGCGGAGAGCGCGATCTCCATGGTGTTCTTGACCGCCTGCTGCCCGGGACCGCCACCGCCGGGGCCGCCGCCCATGCCGCCACCGCCACCGGTGTTGCCGAGCTCCGCGGTCAGCTTCGGGCTGATCGCCGTCACCGCGTACGCCGCGCCGAGGCCGATGGCGATGCCCAGCGCGCCGCCGATCAGACCGTTCACGATGGACTCGCCGACGACCTGCCGGGTGACCTTGCGGGAGGGCCAGCCGAGCGCCTTGAGGGTGCCGAACTCACGCACCCGGCGGGACACGGCGGAGGAGGTCAGCAGCGCCGCCACCAGGAACGCGGCCACGAGCACCGCGATGGACAGCCACTTGCCGACGCTGGTCGCCAGGTTCGAGGCGGTCGACAGGGAGCCGGAGACGGTGGAGGCGAGGTCGGCGGAGGTGGTGACCGTCGTACCCGAGATGTTCTTCTGGATGGTCGCCTTGACCGTGGTGATCTGCTTGGAGTCGGTCGCCTTGACGTAGATCGTGGTGACCTTGTTCTTCGCGTCGCCCAGCGTCTGTGCCTGCTTCAGCGGCAGGTAGACGTCGGTCGTCGACTCACTGCTGTCCGGCGTCGCGATCCCGATGACCGTGTACTTGGTGCCGGAGATCTTGAAGGTCTTGCCGATCGTGTACTTGTTCTCCTTGGCGTACGACTTGCTGACCACCGCGACCTTCGCGTTGGTCTGCGCCGCCGTGAAGGTCTTGCCCGAGGTGATCTTCGAGGTGGCGAGCGGGCCGAGGTCCTGGTCGGTGACGTCGACGCCCGCGACGGAGTAGGAGTTCACGTCGAAGGAGGCGCCGCCGCCCTGCACCTGGGGCGCTCCCGTGCTGCCGCCGCCCTGGCCGCCGCCGGGGCCGCCCTGCTGGGAGGAGCCGCTGGACCCCGAGGAGGTCGAGGACTTCGCGGTGCCCTGGGTGAAGGAGCCGTCGACCTTGGTGACGTTCAGGGTCAGCGCGCCCACGGCGCTCGCCACGCCCTTCTGCGCGGCGACCTTGGTGACCAGGGAGGAGGCCAGGGACTGTCCGCCCTGCGTCATCACGCGGTCCGAGCTCTGCTTGGTGGAGCTGCTCGACTTGGCGTTGAAGTCGAATTTCGGTCTGCCGGACGAGTTGCTCGAAGGCGCCGCCTGGGCCTTGGTCACCGTCATGTCGGTGCCGAGCCCGTACAGCGACTTCAGGACCTTGTCCTGTGCCTGCTGCATGCCGGCCGACACCGAGTTGACGGTGATGACCAGCGCGATTCCGAGCGCCAGACCCATGGCGATCACCAGGGCCGCCTTCTTGCGCCGGCTCAGCTCACGCTTGAGATAGATGCCAAACATCCCGTTCCCCAAAGGTTCTTGGCGCCCGCTGTGGGCGCGGCCACAAGCTATGGAGAAACCTTTGAGCGGGGCTGAGTAAGAGATGTGTGAGAGCTGAGAAAGCAGAGCCCGGAATCAATATTCCGTAAGACAGCTGATTCCTAAGCTCCGGAGGGGCTATTGCCAGGAAACCCCTGTTGGGTGGGGTGCTGAGGGCAGGAGTCGGCCGGGCGTACGGGCGGGGGTGTTCCTTTGTCCTGCCTTTGGGCGCACCGTGACCTTTCTTTGAGGCTCCGCCGCGTGGCGACTTCGAGACCCCGGCGTACGGACCCGCGAACTTCTTTTGTACGGTCCCGGGATGCGCGATTCTTCTCCCGTCCCCCCGCGTGCCGCTCAGCTGTCCCGCCGTGCCGCCCTCGGCCTCGCCGCGGCCGTCCCGCTGGCCGCGGCCTCCCCGGCGTCGGCCGCGACGCCCGTGATCGGCGGTGAGCGGCTCGCCCGCGCCGGCGTCCAGGTGCGCGGCGCCTCGGGGCTGCCCAAGCGGCTCACCGCCCGCTCCTGGCTCATCGCCGACCACGAGAGCGGCGAGGTGCTCGCCTCGTACCACGCGCACACGCACCTGGCGCCCGCCTCCACGCTGAAGATGCTCTTCGCGGACACCGTGCTGAAGAACTTCGGGCGGACCGAGCGCCACAGGGTGACCGACGCCGACCTCGCCGACATCCCCTCGGGCTCCAGCATGGTCGGCGTCAAGCCCGGCATCACGTACACCGTCGAGCAGTTGTGGCTCGGCGTCTTCCTGCGCTCCGGCAACGACGCGGTGCACGTCCTCAGCCACATGAACGGCGGTGTCGCCAGGACGGTCGCCCAGATGCAGGCCAAGGCCCAGGACCTCCAGGCCCTGGACACCCACGTGGTCAGCCCCGACGGCTTCGACCACAAGGGGCAGGTGTCGTCCGCGTACGACCTGACGCTCTTCGCCCGCCACGGCCTCGCCGACGCCGACTTCCGCGCCTACTGTCACACGAAGACCGCGAACTTCCCGGCGGGCGGCAAGAAGACCTTCCAGATCCAGAACACCGACCGCCTGCTGACGGGCGCGTGGGGTGTGCCGACGTACGACGGACTCATCGGCGTGAAGAACGGCTACACCAGCAACGCCGGCAACACCTTCACCGGCGCCGCGACCCGCGGCGGGCGGACCCTTCTCGTCACCGTGATGCACCCCAAGAGCGGCGGCAGCGGCGTCTATGAGGAGACGGCCGCGCTGCTCGACTGGGGGTTCAAGGAGGGCGCGAAGGCCCAGTCCGTGGGCGCCCTCGTCGATCCGCTCAGCGAGGGCGGTGCCCCCGCGGCCCCCACCCGGAAGGCGGCGAAGGCGGCGGCCGGAGCGCCCGCGACGGCCGCGGGCGGCGGCTCGTCGTCGTGGGGGCTGGCCGGCGGGGCCGGGGCAGTGGTCGCGCTGCTCGCGGGCGGGGCGTACGCGTGGCGCAGGCGGCGGCGTGTGGTGGGGGACGAGGCCCCGGAGCAGCAGCGGGGCCGTCACCAGGGCTGACTGCGGTGGCCGGTGGTTGCCGGCCGATGTCGGGACAGCCGTTCCGAGGCCCGGAGCTCCCTCGCGGTCCCGCGCGAGGTCCGCCCCCACCCGGGCCGCGGAACGGCTGCCACCACCCCCCTCGGTGTGGACCGTGGTCGTACCGAAGTCCTCCACTCCAAGTGTGAAGTTCTGGTGGAGAAGCCACGAGCATAAGCCCGCCACCGGCCCGAACGGTACGGAGATTCAGCTTCCGTTTGTGTAGGTTGAGCCGTTGACGAGCCGTCCGGGGCCCGTCAGCCGCGCCCGACATACGGCATCGCGGTGGCCAGTACCGTCGCGAACTGCACATTCGCCTCCAACGGCAGCTCCGCCATGTGCCGCACCGTGCGCGCCACGTCCGCCACGTCCATCACCGGCTCGGCCACGGTTTCCCCGTTCGCCTGCAGCACTCCGGTCTGCATGCGCGCGGTCATGTCGCTCGCCGCGTTGCCGATGTCGATCTGGCCGCAGGCGATCCGGTACGGACGCCCGTCCAGGGACAGCGACTTGGTCAGCCCCGTCAGCGCGTGCTTGGTCGCCGTGTACGCCACCGACAGCGGGCGGGGCGTGTGCGCCGAGATCGAGCCGTTGTTGATGATCCGGCCGCCCTGCGGGTCCTGCTCCTTCATCTGCCGGTACGCGGCCTGCGCGCACAGGAAAGCGCCGTTGAGGTTCGTGTTCACGACGTGCAGCCATGCCTCGTAGGGCAGTTCCTCGACCGGGACGCCGCCGGGCCCGAACGTTCCCGCGTTGTTGAAGAGCAGGTCCAGCCGCCCGAAGCGCTCGCGCGTCGCGTCGAACAGGGCCGCCACGTCGTCGGGACGCGAGACGTCGGTGCGTACGACGAGGGAGGGCGCCTCGGGGACGAGGGCGGCCGTCTTCTCCAGCGCCTCCGGCTTGCGTCCGGCGAGCGCCACCGACCAGCCGGTGCGCAGCAGTTCGACGGCCACCGCGCGGCCGATGCCCGAGCCCGCGCCGGTCACCACCGCGATCTTCGTCGGAGAGGCGGGCAGGGCGTTCGAGTCGTTGAGGGCATTCATGGGCCCGCAGCGTAATCGGGAGGGGCTGCCGTGCGGTGTCGGCGTCCTGGTCGGACCGTCCTGGCCGGACCGTCTTGGTCGGACCGTCCTAGTCGGTCTCTCCGGGGTAGCGGACGCCGATCTGGGCGCGGATCGTGTCGAGCGTCCGCATCACGGCGAGGCTGCCGTCGAGGGGGACGAGCCGGGACTCCTTCTCGTCGGCCCGCAGGGCGCGCATCACCTCGGCCGCCTCGTGCTTGAGGCTGGTGCGCGGGCCGTGCGCCGGGTCGGCCGTGAACTCCTCGGGGTCGCGGCCGTCGCGGTGCAGCACGAGACGGTCCGGGAAGAAGAAGCCGCCCGGGATATCGATGCGGCCCTGGGAGCCGGTGACGGAGGCCGAGACGGGGGTGCCACCGTTGACGGAGCAGTGCACCGAAGCGAGAGCGCCGCTCTCCCAGGTGAGCAGTGCTCCGGTCTGGAGATCGACGCCCTCGTCGGAGAGCACCGCTCTCGCGGTGATGCCCGAGGGCTCCCCGAGCAACAACTGCGCGAACGACACCGGATAGACGCCGAGATCGAGCAGCGCGCCACCGCCCTGCGCGGGGTCCCGCAGCCGGTGCGAGGGCGGGAACGGGCCATTGATCCCGAAGTCGGCCTGAATCGTGCGGACTTCACCGATCACACCGTCGTCGACGAGGCCCTTGAGCCGCCGGACCAGTGGATTGCAGTACATCCACATGGCCTCCATCAGGAAGCGGTCGTGCTCCTTGGCGAGCGCGACCAGTTCCTCCGCCTCGCGCACGTTCAGCGTGAACGCCTTCTCGCACAGCACATGGCGCCCCGCCTCCAGACACATCCCGGCGGCGACCCGGTGCGCCGAGTGCGGAGTGGCGACGTACACGACGTCGACGTCCTCGTCCGCCGCGAGCGAGGCCCAGTCCCCGTACGCCCTCGGTATCCCGAACCGCTCGGCGAACGCCTTCGCCGAAGCGTCCGTCCGCGAGGCCACGGCCACGACCTCGGCGTCCGGCATGTCCACCAGATCCGCCGCGAAGGCCGCCGCGATCCCGCCGGTCGCCAGAATCCCCCACCGCACCCGCTCGCCCACGCCCGTCATTCCCGGCCCTTCGCTCTGCCACTCGCTCTGCCACTTGAAGTTCTGTGACCCCGAACACTCCGTTCGAACTGAGAGCATAGGTGGCGGATTACTCGAAGAGGGAGGGGCTCATGCCCGAGCGCGGGCACACCAGACGGGACCCGAAAGGCCCACAGGCCCCGGAGGGGCACATACCGAACACGGCGGTGGCCGACGTACCGGAGGCGCGGGAAGCGCCGGACCCCGGTGCCCTCCGCCGCACCGGCCTCCTCGTCACCCTGATCCTCGGCGGACTCACCGCCACGCCCCCGCTGTCGATGGACATGTACCTCCCGGCCCTGCCGGAGGTCACCCGCTCCCTGCACGCCCCCGCCGCCACCGTCCAGCTCACGCTGACCGCCTGCCTCGCCGGGATGGCGCTCGGCCAGCTCGTCGTCGGACCGATGAGCGACAAGTGGGGCCGCAGACGCCCGCTCCTCGTCGGCCTCGTCGTCTACGTCCTCGCCACCGCCCTGTGCGCCCTCGCCCCGAACGTCGAACTCCTCGTCGCCTTCCGCCTCGCCCAGGGCCTCGCGGGCGCGGCCGGCATCGTGATCGCGCGAGCCGTCGTGCGCGACCTGTACGACGGCATGGCGATGGCCCGCTTCTTCTCCACCCTCATGCTGATCTCCGGCGTCGCCCCCGTCGTCGCGCCCCTCATCGGCGGCCAGATCCTGCGCGCCACCGACTGGCGGGGCGTGTTCGTCCTCCTCACGGCGGTCGGCATCGCACTCACCGCGCTCGTCTGGAGGAGGCTCCCCGAGACCCTCCAGCCCGCACAGCGCCACGGCGGCGGCGTCGGTGAGGCGCTGCGCGCCATGCGCGGGCTGCTCGCCGACCGCGTCTTCACCGGCTACACCCTGGCGGGCGGCTTCGCCTTCGCGGCACTGTTCGCCTACATAAGTGCCTCTCCTTTCGTGATCCAGGAGATCTACGGCGCGTCCCCCCAGACTTTCAGCCTGCTCTTCGGGATCAACTCCGTCGGCCTGGTGATCGTCGGCCAGATCAACGGCAAGATCCTCGTCGGCCGGGTCAGCCTCGACAAGGTCCTCGCCGTCGGCCTCGGCCTCATCGCCCTCGCCGCGACGGCGCTGCTGCTGCTCTCCACGGGCGTCTTCGGCAAGGCGGGCCTCGTCCCGGTGGCCGCGGCCCTCTTCGTCCTCATGTCCGCCATGGGCCTCGCCATGCCCAACACCCAGGCGCTGGCCCTGATGCGGGTACGGCACGCGGCCGGTTCCGCTTCCGCGCTGCTCGGCACCTCCTCCTTCCTCATCGGCGCGATCGCCTCCCCGCTCGTCGGCATCGCCGGGGAGCACACCGCGGTCCCGATGGCCGTCGTCCAACTGGTGGCGGTACTGGTGGCCATCGCCTTCTTCGTGGGACTGTGCCGTCCCTGGCAGACGGGACACACCGTGGACGGAAAGGCGGCGGACAGCTGAGCGCACCGAGACTGCGCGCGGACACACCGGAACGGGCCGGACTCGACCCGACGGAACTGCGCCACCTCGTACGGGACGTCCGCACCCTCACCCGTGGGCCGCGCCCCTGGACGGCGGGCGTCGTACTGGTCGCGGGCCGCGGTCCGGTCATCGCCGTCGAGGAGGCGGCGGGCTGGGCTGTGCGCTACTCCTCGTACGACGAGAAGACCGACACCGGGGTCGAACTGCCGCCCGGGGATCGGCGGCCGATGACCGTCCACACCCCCTTCGACCTGGCCTCCCTCACCAAGCTGTTCACGGCGGTCGCCGCGGTGCAGCAGCTGGAGCGGGGCACGCTGGGGATCGACGCGCGGGTGGGGGCGTATCTGCCGGACTTCCGGGCGGCCTCGGCCCACGACATCACCGTACGACAGCTGCTCATGCACACCTCCGGGCTGCGCCCCGAACTCCCGCTGTACGACTGCCCGGACGACGCGGCGCGTCTCGCCCTGCTGCGGGCCGAGGCCCCCTCGTCCCAGCCGGGCGAGTACGTGTACTCCGACCTGAACCTGCTGCTCCTCCAACACGTACTGGAACGGATCACCGGCCGTACGCTCGACGTCCTCGTCCGCGACGGGATCACCCGGCCGCTGGGGATGACCGCCACGTCCTTCGGGCCGTGCGCGGGGGCGGCGGCGACCGAGGACCAGCGGCGGCCGTGGGGCAAGGCGGACCGGGGGATGCTGCGGGGGGTCGTGCACGACGAGAACGCGTGGGCACTCGGTGGGGTGGCCGGGCACGCGGGCCTCTTCTCCACGGCCCATGACCTCGCGGTCTTCTGCCGGACCCTTCTCGCGGGCGGCTCCTACGGCCCCGCCCGCATCCTCGGCCCCGACTTCGTCGAGCTGATGCTCACCCCGCCGGGCCTCGGCTTCGCCGTCGACCAGCCCTGGTTCATGGGTGCGCTCGCCGGGCGGGGCGCCGCGGGGCACACCGGTTTCACCGGTACGTCCCTTGTGCTGGACCCCGCGACGGACACGTTCCTGGTGCTCCTCGCGAACACGGTGCATCCCCGCCGCCGACCGCCGGACAGCGCGCCCCGGGCAGAGGCGGCGTCGCGGCTGGCGCGGGCGGTACGGGGGGCTTGAGCCGGGGTTCTGTTCGCCTGCGGGTGCGTGGTGGCTGGTCGGTAGTCGTTTGGCTGCGGGCCGGTGGTGGCTGGTCGCGCAGTTCCCCGCGCCCCTAAAGGCTCTCCACCCCGGCCCGCATCTTTCAGCCCGTCCGGCGTTTGAGGACGAGGCAGAGCTTGGGGGAGGGTAGGGGCGGCGGGGGCGAGGGACCCGTTGCGGCGACCGTAGAATCGGTGGGTGAACGTCCCCGTACATCCCGCCGAGACCCTGCGTACCGCCCTCGCCGGACTCCTCGACGGCCTCCCGCCGAAGGCGGCCACACAGGCGGTCGACCGGCTGATCGCGAACTACCGGGGAACGACCCCCACCCACACTCCGGTCCTCCGCGACCGCTCGGACGTGGTCGCGTATGCCGCCTACCGCATGCCGGCGACATTCGAGGCGGTGCGATCGGCGCTGGCGGCGTTCGCGGACGCGGTCCCGCAGTGGACGCCGGCGAGCCACGTGGACGTCGGCGGCGGCACGGGCGCCGCGACCTGGGCGGTGAACGCGACCTGGGCGGGCGCCCGCCCCGTGACCGTGCTCGACTGGGCCGAGCCCGCCCTCGCACTGGGCCGCGAGATCGCCGCGGCGAACCCGGAGCTGAAGTCCGCCGAATGGCACCGCTCTCGTATCGGATCGGCGCTCACCATCGAGAGCACTGATCTCGTCACCGTCTCCTACGTCCTCGGCGAGCTCACCGACGCCGACCGCGCCTCCGTCGTGACCGCCGCCGCGACCGCCGCCCAGGCCGTCGTGATCATCGAGCCCGGTACGCCCGACGGCTACGCGCGTGTCATCGAGGCGCGGGAGCGACTGATCGCCGCCGGGTTCCACGTCGCCGCCCCCTGCCCGCACAGCGCGGCCTGCCCGATCGTCCCCGGCGAGGACTGGTGCCACTTCTCCGCCCGGGTCGCGCGCTCCTCCCTGCACCGTCAGGTCAAGGGCGGCTCCCTGCCCTACGAGGACGAGAAGTTCAGCTACGTCGCCGCTACCCGCCTCCCGCCGACCCCGGCCCCCTCCCGCGTCGTACGCAAGCCGCAGATCCGCAAGGGCCAGGTACTCCTGGATCTGTGCGGCCCCGACGAGGCCCTGCACCGCGAGACGGTGACCAAGCGTCACGGGCCGCTGTACCGGGCGGCCCGCGACGCGGACTGGGGCGACGCCTGGCCACCGCCGCCCGCGGAGGACTAGCAGCCGGGGCTCACCTCCTCACCTCCTCACCTCCTCAGCACCTCCGCTCCTCAACACCTCAGCTCCTGTGTGCAGCACTTCACGCTGCCGCCGCCCTTGAGGAGCTCGCTCAGATCGATGCCGACGGGCTCGAAGCCACGCTCGCGCAGCGGACCGAGGAGCCCCGTCGCGGCCTGCGGCAGCAGCACGTGCAGGCCGTCCGAGACCGCGTTGAGGCCGAACGCGGCGGCATCCTCGGCACCGGCGATCAGCGCGTCGGGGAACAGTTGCCGGAGCACCTCCCGGCTGCCGGGGGAGAAGGCGGGCGGGTAGTACATGATTTCGTCCGTCGTGTCGTCGAGGACGGCGAGGGCGGTGTCGAGGTGGTAGTAGCGGGGGTCGACCAGGTCGAGCCCGATCACCGGTCGCCCGAAGAACTCCTGGGCCTCGCCGTGCGAGAGGGGGCTCGCGCGAAAGCCGCGGCCGGCGAGCACGTAGGAGGCGGTGACCGCGAAGTCGCCCTCGCCCTCGTTGACGTGGACCGGCTCGTGGACGTGCGGGAAGCCGTGCGCGCGAAACCACTCCAGGTGAGCCGCCGCCTCCGGTTCCCGCTCCCGGTGCGCGAACCGGGCGCCCAGCACCCGGCCGTCGACGACCGTCGCCCCGTTCGCGGCGTAGACCATGTCCGGCAGGCCGGGGCGCGGGGTGAGTTCCTCGACCGTGTGGCCGAGCGCGCGGTAACGGCTGCGCAGGTCCTCCCACTGGGCGACGGCGAGCGGCACGTCGACCGGCTTGGCGGGGTTCATCCACGGGTTGATGGCGTAGGTGACGTCGAAGTGTGCGGGTGGGCACATCAGATAGCGCCGGGGTGTGGCGCGGCGGGGAGGCTGCAAGGAGGGCTCCTCACGTACCGCAGGGGCAGGTGATGCCCATGGTGCGGTCCGCGGGTCTTGTCGGCCGCCTGGCGAACGGGTGGTCTTCGCCGAGGCCGCCCGCCCGCGCCCTCGAACGCCGGACGACCTGAGGCTTTCAGGGGCGCGGGGAACTGCGCGACCAGCCCCCACCGGCCGTCAGCCCGCCACGAGACGACCCGTCTTGCCAACCTGTTAAATTCACCCCATGGCCGACACGCCCCGCCCCTCCGCCAAACCCACCCCCGCCAAACCCACCCCCGCCAAACCCACCCCCGACTCCACCCGCCGCAGCGAGAAGTCCCGGCGCGCGATCTTCGACGCCGCCCTCGCCCTCGTCGGCGAGGTCGGCTACCCCAAGACCACGATCGAGGGCATCGCCGCCCGCGCCGGCGTCGGCAAGCAGACGATCTACCGGTGGTGGTCGTCGAAGGCGGACGTCCTGCTGGAGGCGTTCATCGATCTGAGCGCCCAGGCGGCGCAGGCGGCGGGCCGGCCGGAGGTGCTCGGGGAGCACGCGGAGTACGGCATCCCGGACACGGGTGATCTCGCGGCCGACCTCAAGCAGGTCCTGCGCGCCACCGTCGACGAACTCCTGAACCCCAAGTTCGAGATCCCCTCGCGGGCCCTGGCCGCGGAGGGTCTCGTGAACGAGGCGCTCGGTGTCGAGTTCGTGTCCAAGCTCCTCGAACCCCAGCTCCAGCTCTACGTCAAGCGGCTGCGGTCCGCCCAGGACAAGGGCGACCTGCGGCCCGACATCGACCCCCGCATCGCCCTGGAACTCTTCGTCTCCCCGCTCGCGCAGCGCTGGCTCCAGCACACCGGCCCCATCTCGTACGCGTATACGGACACCCTCGTCGACTACGCGCTGTACGGCCTCGCTCCGCGGGGATGAATCATGCCAAAGCGCCCCGGATGGGGGGCTCTGTCCATCCGGGGCGCAGGAGGGTGGGACCATAGAGGTTGTTGAAGGCGTTTGTCAGCACGATTCATCGACGTAATCGACGTGAACGTGCTGGACGTGGACGCCGCGACACGACCGCTGTCGGCACAACTGCTTGGCGAGGGGATTGATGAGCGCAGAGTTCGGCCGCCGCTCCGGCGCGCAGGGCAGGATCTCCCAGTGGCTGCGTGGTCGCCGTCCGAAGGAGATTGCCGACGACGGCGGGCGCGAGGCCCTGCTGATCGCCGCCGCCGCCGCGGGGCTGCCGCTCGCGCAGGCCGCGTACCCCTCCGGCTACCGCTGCTCCTGTGACCGGGTCGGCTGTCCCACCCCCGCGCGCCACCCCGTCTCCTTCGCCTGGCAGACCCAGTCCACGACCGACCGCGCCCAGATCGAGCGGTGGGTCCGGCATCAGCCGCAGGCCAACTTCATCACCGCGACCGGCATGGTGCACGACGTCCTCGACGTGCCCGTCGACGCGGGCCGCGAGGCGCTGGAGCGGCTGCTCGCCTCCGGCGTGGAGGTAGGGCCCGTCGCGCAGAGCGGCGACGGCCGCATGTTCTTCTTCACACTCACCCGCGGTACTCCCGAGGACGAGGACGAGTGGTGGCCGTGCGAGCTGGACTCGCACCCCGAGACGACGGACGAGCACCCCGGTCTGCGCTGGCACTGCCGCGGCTCGTACGTCCTCGTGCCGCCGGCCCAGCTCCCCGGCGACCTGACGGTCGACTGGGTACGAGGCCCGGAACACCCACTCCCCGACCCCCTGAGCCTGCTCGAGGCCCTGACGGACGCCTGCGCCCGTTACGCGGGCGAGAACGAGTCGGACGATCAGCTGACATCCTGGCCCCACCGCAACTAGCCGACAGGAGCCGGCGGGGCAGGGCCGGTCATCCGCCCTTCGCCCCCGTCAGCCCCTCGATCCGACCCAGCACCGCCACCTGTTGCTTCTGCGCGCTCTTCCCGGGGTCCAGGACCGCCTGGTTGGAGACGAACTCCAGGGTGAGGGACTGCTTGATGTCACCGATGGTCAGCGCCTTGACGTCCGCGCTGGGGGCCGGGATCTCGGTGCCCTGCGCGGCGGTCTGCTTCTCGTAGCGGCGGGTGGTGAAGAAGACCAGCGCGCCGCCGTCCGAGGTGCGCAGCCCCACCGGGGCGTAGTCGCCGGAGGTCAGCGGCTCGTCGATGTACTGCCGGGCGAGACCGGGCTTGGTGGCGTTCTTGGCACGCTGGGTCCGCCACTGCGAGGTGTGCAGGCCCGGTGCGAAGGTGTCGCCGCCGCTCTTCAGATATGTGGTGTACGACTGGCTCAGCTTGCCCGGCTCGACGGCGAGAGCCGTGTCGTCCCCGGTGACAGGCTGCGCCCAACCGTCCTTGTCCTGCTGGAACTTCGGTACGTCGGTGGCGGCGAGGACGGTCAGATACGAGGCCTGCCACACGTCGTTGGCGCTGCCCCGGGTGAAGACGAGCAGCCAACGGTAGCCCGCCACGCCCTTGTTGGCCGCGGCGTCGGCCACGAACCAGCGCGGCCAGCCCGCCTTCGCCGGTATCGAGAACTTCGCGTCGGTCAGCGACAGCGGCGAATAGGCCGGGTTGCCGCCCGGATTGTTCTTCTGCCCGGCCGTCAGCTTCGCGCCGTCGATGGCGCCGAGGGCGCCGGTGACGTGCTCCGCGTCCAGGGAACTGTCGTTCGCCTTGTCCGCCTTGTTGTAGGCGACGGTGAAGTCCTTGAGCGCACGGGCGGCCTCGGTCCGGGTCGCCGTCGGTACGACCTCCCGCTCCCCGTGCACCACCACGCAGCCGCTCGCCGTCAAGGACAGAACGGTCACCGCCCCTGTCGCCAGGGCGATCCGGTTGAGACTACGAAGCCTTCGTGGGCTGCGACCCGCGCGATCCCTGCTCATCAGGTGCCTTCACCTTCCCCTTCCCGGAGGCGAACCCTACCGGGGCGAGGAAGATCGCGAGTGTCGGGACCAGGTACAGCGCCCACACCGTGACCTGAAGGACCGTCGGGTCGGGCTGGAAGTTCAACACGCCCTTGAGGAGCGTGCCGTACCAGCTGTCCGGCGGGATCGTGCCACTGATGTCGAAGGCGAGATTCCGCAGCCCCGGGATCCAGTCGGCCTCCTGCAGGTCGTGGACGCCGTACGCGAGCACACCCGCCGCGACCACGACCAGCATGCCGCCGGTCCAGGTGAAGAACTTCGCGAGGTTGATCTTCAGGGCACCCCGGTAGAAGAGCCAGCCGAGGAAGACCGCGGTGGCCAGGCCCAGGGCGACACCGATCAGCGGGCGCGGGGTGCCGTCGCTCGCCGCGTGCACCGACGCCCAGACGAACAGCGCCGTCTCCAGGCCCTCCCGGCCGACCGCCAGGAACGCGGTCGCGACCAGCGCGCCCGTGCCCATCGCCAGCGCCGCGTCCAGCTTGCCGTGCAGTTCGGACTTCAGATGCCGGGCGGTGCGCCGCATCCAGAAGACCATCCACGTCACCAGGCCGACCGCGACGATCGACAGCGAACCGCCGAGCGCCTCCTGCGCCTCGAACGTCAGCTCCTGGGAGCCGAACTCGAGCGCGCAGCCGAAGCCGAGGGCGAGCGCGATCGCGACGCCGATGCCCATCCAGATGGGCTTCAGAGCGTCCTTGCGGTCGGTCTTCACCAGGTAGGCGATGAGGATGCAGACGACGAGACTGGCTTCCAGCCCCTCGCGCAGACCGATCAGATAGTTGCCGAACACGGGCTACGCCTCCTTGGAGAACAGCGCGCGCCCCCACCAGTCGTCCTTGTCGCGGACGCCGGGTGGGACGGCGAAGACCGCCGAACTCACGTGCTGGATGTACTCGTTGAGCGCGTCGGAGCGCGCGAGGCTGCGCTGCACCGGGATGAACCCCTTGCGCACGTCACGCTGGTAGGCGAGGAAAAACAGCCCGGCCTCCAGCCGGCCGAGGCCGTCCGTGCCGTCCGTGAAGGAGTAGCCGCGGCGCAGCAGGGTGACCCCGTCGTTGGAGTCGGGATGCGCGAGCCGTACGTGCGCGTCGGGCTTCATCGCCTTCAGGAACGGCTCGTCGCGTTCCTTGGCCTTGCCGACCGGCGCGCCCTCGCCCTTGTCCCGGCCGAAGACGTCCTCCTGCTCCTGCAGCGAGGTCCGGTCCCAGGTCTCGATGTTCATCCGGATGCGGCGCGCCACGAGGTACGAGCCGCCGGTCATCCAGGCCGGACCCTCGCCCTCGCCCACCCACACGAACTTCTTCAGCCGGTCCGGCTCGGTGCCCGCGATGTTGCGGGTGCCGTCCTTGAAACCCATGAGGTTGCGAGGGGTCTGGGCGTCGGGGGTCGTCGAGGAGGTCTTGCCGAAGCCGAGCTGCGACCAGCGGACGGCGACCTTGCCGAAGCCGATCCGGGCCAGGTTGCGGATCGCGTGCACCGCGACCTGCGGGTCGTCCGCACAGGCCTGGACACACAGGTCGCCGTCGCTGCGCGACTTCTCCAGGTTGTCACCGGGGAACGCCGGCAGGTCGACGAGAGCCTCCGGCCGCTGCCCCGTCAGCCCGAACTTCTCGCCGTACTTCTCGAACAGCGAGGGCCCGAAGCCGATGGTCAGCGTCAGCCGGGACGGCTTGAGGCCCAGGGCCTCGCCGGTGTCGTCCGGCGGTGCCTCGGCCAGTCCGCCGTACGCGCCCTCGCCGACCGCGTGCCCCTCGGTCATCCGGCGCGCGGCGGCCGTCCAGTCCTTCAGCATCTGGACGAACTCCGCGCGGTCGTCCGTCTTCACGTCGAACGAGGCGAAGTGCAGCCGGTCCTGCACCGGCGTCGCGATGCCCGCCTGGTGCGCGCCGTGGAAGGCGACCGCGGCGCCGGTCTCGGCACCCGCCGGGTCCACGTCGTTGCCGGTACGGGTCATCGCCACCGCGCCGCCCGCCGCGGCGGCCCCGAGCGCGAGCCCGGCACCGCCCCAGCCGATCAGCGAACGCCGGGAGGGCGTGGACCCGCCCGCTGCTTCCGTGGTGTCAGTCGTCATGATGCGTTCCGCCTACTTCACAACAGCCGCGGCGAGCTTGGACAGGGGTTCGGCGAGCGCGTTGACCGCGTCCGAGAGCTCCTTGCGCTGGTCCTTGGTGACCTTGTCGTACGACACGAAGCCGTTCTGCGCCTTCTCCTGCGGATCGTCCGTGCGGTACTTGTCCAGCAGCGTGTTCAGCGCCGTGAACTGCTTGTCGAGCTCGGTGGCCAGCGCCTTGTCGTTCTGCTGTGCGACCGGCTTGAGCAGCTCGTACGACTTCTGTGCACCCTCGACGTTGCCCTTGAAGTCGCTGAGGTCGGTGTGCGAGTAGCGGTCCTCCTCGCCGGTGACCTTGCCGGTGGCGACCTCGTCGAGCAGTTCCTTGGCGCCGTTGGCCATGGAGGTCGGGGTGATCTCGGCCTTGCCGACCCGCTTCTGCCAGTCCTTCAGGTCGGTGACCAGCTCATCGGCGAGGGTCTTCTGCTCCGCGCCGATCTTCTTGTCCTGCCAGAGGGCCTTCTCCAGGGCGTGCCAGCCGGTCCACTTCTGGCCCTTCTCCAGGTCGTTGACGCGGGTGTCGGTCTTGGGGTCGATGTCCCCGAAGGACTCGGCGATCGGCTCGGTGCTCTCCCAGCCGAAGCGGGAGGGGGCGTAGGCCTGCTTGGCGGCCTCGATGTCGCCGGCCTTGATGGCGTCGGCGAACGTCTGCACCTTCGGGATCGTCGCGTCGGCCTGCTCCTGCGCGTACTCGCGGTAGGCGGCGACGGCCTTGTCGAGGCGCGGGTCGCGCTTGGCGACCGTGCCACCGGTCACGGCGAGCTTCTGGCGGACGCCGAGGCCCTTCATGCCGGGGCGGCAGGCTATCTCGTACGAACCGGCCTTGACCTCGGCGGTGAGCGTGTACTTGGTGCCCGGGCCGATGTTCTCCTTCTCGGAGACGATCCGGTCGTCCGGGAAGAGGATCTCGACCTCGGTGGCCTTCGAGCCCTTGTTCTCGATCTTCAGGGTGACCTGGCCGGCCGGGACGGACTTCGTGGAGGTGTCGCACTTGGAGTCGGCGGCGGTCACCTGAATCGCGTCGCCGGACCCGGCGTCGCTCTTCTCGGTGCAGCCCGTGACGGTGGCCAGAGCGGCCGCGGTCGCGGCGGCGGTGACAACTGAGAGTCGGACGGCTCGCATTCAGGCTCCAAGAGAACGACGGGCAAACCAGGCGGAAGATCCCCGCTGGCATGGTGAGGCTGGCCTAACTTACCTGAGGCTTACCTCACTCTTACCCACCCCTACGGTGATTCAGCTCTCACGGTTGACTCACAGGCACGGCCTGATCACGGTGGCCAAAAGCAAACGCCATGGAATGGTCAAGCGTTGGTCAATCGTCTCGTTGGGGGGGGTGATGTGAACGCCTCTGACGGTGGCGCGGTCATCCTGGCCAACGCGGGGGTCAACGCCGACCACCTGGCCGCCTGGATCCTCGCCCCGTGCGGCAACCCCGTCGGCGCGCCCCGTACCCTCCCCCAACAGCGCGGCGCTGGTGGTCGAGAATCTGAACTTCGCCGACGTCCGCACCACAGGACGGGAGAAGCTGGGCCGGGGTAGGCGCGGCAAAGCCTTCCGCCGCACGGTGGCCGGGATCCCGACCGCGAAGTTTGGCATCATGCCGCCGCGGTGGCCGTCGGCAGACGCGGTCTGGGCCGCACGGCCCGGCGCAGGAAAGACGGACCCCGCCAAACCCCCACCACCCACGCCTCACGGCGTGTTGAGATGGGGGCCGTGCGACCGGAGGATTGCGCCGGGCCGGCCGTCCCCGAAACGCCGAGTCACCGCACCCCGGGCCGTACGCAGCGGACAGCTCCGGCCAGGACGACGCCAAGCACCACACTCATGGTGCGTCAGACGCGAGCGCGCCCGCCCGGAAAGCACCCGCCCCACGGCCCCACCACCGTTCGGGGGCCCAGCGTTCCAGACCGGCAACTCACGCTGTTCGGGATGTCTGATAGGCCGACACCGGCCGATTAACATAGGAACGGTGACTGATTTCGACGTACTGCGCGTCTTCTGCGGGCCCGGTGGTGAACATGGCAACGAGCTCGGTGTGGTGCGCGAGGGTTCGGTGATGCCGGATCCGGAGGAGCGGCAGGCGTTCGCCGCGAAGCTCGGGTTCAGCGAGACCGTGTTCGTCGACGACCCCGAGCGTGGGGTCGTCGACATCTACACACCGACCCTGCGGCTGCCGTTCGCCGGGCATCCCTGTGTCGGGGTGGGATGGCTGCTCGACATCCCCGAGCTGGTCACGCCCGCCGGGGTCGTGGGGGTGCGGCTGGACGGGGAGTTCAGCTGGATCGAGGCGCGGGCGGAGTGGGCGCCGGGGCGTACGTTGCGGCAGTACGGGTCCGCCGACGAGGTCGACGCGCTGGCCGTGCCGGAGCCGGGGGAGTGGGTGTACGCCTGGGCCTGGGAGGACGAGCCGGCCGGGCGCGTGCGGGCCCGAGGCTTTCCCGGGCGGGACGACGGGATCGTGGAGGACGAGGCGACGGGGGCGGCGGCGCTGCTGCTCACCGACCGGCTGGGCCGCGCTCTGAACATCGTCCAGGGCGTCGGCTCCCAGATCCTCACTGCGCCGCAGCCGGGTGGGTGGGTGGAGGTGGGGGGTCGCGTACGACTGCTCCGAACCTGAGCCTGCGGGCCGGTGGGGGCTGGTCGCGCAGTTCCCCGCGCCCCTGGAGCGGGGGCTTCGCCCCGCGTCCCTCGGCTGCGCGATTGGTTTGGCCGCGGGCCGGCGGGGGCTGGTCGCGCAGTTCCCCGCGCCCCTGAAAGGCTTCAGCCTGTCCGGCGTTTGAGGACGAGGCCGTTCAGGCCGATCGGGGGGGTTGGGGGCGTAGCCCCCAGGGATGGGACGGGTAGGGGCGGCGGGGGCGAAAGAAGTCGTCGGGTGCCGGGTCAGGCCGTGAGGGGGAACTCCTCGCCCAGGCCCTGGAAGACCGCCGTGTTGAGGGCGAACGCCCGCCTGCACTCGGTGATGATCCGCTGCTGCTCCAGTTCGTCCGCCCGCACCCCGTCCAACAACTCACGGTAACCCCGCTTGAACGCGGCCGGATTACCGATGTCCTCGAAGACGTAGAAGCGGACGCCGTCACCCTTACGCGCGAAGCCCCAGGTCTGTTCCGCCTTCCCCCGGATGATCTGACCGCCGGAGAGGTCGCCGAGGTAGCGGGTGTAGTGGTGGGCGACATACCCGCCGGGCCACTCACGCGCACACTCGGCGACCCGCGCCGCGTACGCCTCGGTGGCGGGCAGCGCGGTGAGCGTCGCCCGCCAGTCCGCACCCCGAAGATGCGTGAGGTCACGCTCCAGCGCACCGCGACGCAACAACTCCGGCCGGATGAACGGCCCGGCCACCGGATCGGACGCCAACCGATCGGCGTCCGTCTCCAACGCCTCGTACACGAACCACAGCTGCTCGGTGTAGCGCGCGTACGCCTCGACACCGAGCCTGCCGCCGAGCAGGTCGCTCATGAACGTCGAGGTCTCCGCCTCCACGTGCTGCTCGTGCGACGCGGTGCGGATCAGCGTCGAGAACGCCGTATTCATGGGACCTCCGGTGCCGAAGAGGGCGAGAACCAGTCAGAAGCTTGTATGGTTAGGCTTACCTAAGTTAATGACTTCCCCATAGGTTCCCGACATCCTGTCGGTAAAAACGTACCCCGCCGGGCGGCAAAAAAAGCCCGCCCTGTGATCAGGGCGGGCCAGGCGCTACTGGTTGCGTGTTACGGGCTATGAGCCACAGGCGCGCGGCTACGGCAGCGTGAGGATCTCCGTACCGGTCTCCGTGACGACCAGCGTGTGCTCGAACTGCGCCGTCCGCCTGCGGTCCTTCGTCACGACGGTCCACCCGTCGTCCCACATGTCGTAGTCGTGCGTACCGAGCGTGAGCATCGGCTCGATCGTGAAGGTCATCCCGGGCTGGATGACGGTCGTCGCGTGCGGGCTGTCGTAGTGCGGGATGATCAGTCCTGAGTGGAACGAGGAGTTGATCCCGTGCCCCGTGAAGTCCCGCACGACCCCGTATCCGAACCGCTTGGCGTACGACTCGATCACGCGGCCGATGACATTGATCTGGCGGCCCGGCTTGACCGCCTTGATCGCGCGGTCGAGGGACTCACGGGTCCGCTCGACGAGGAGCCTCGAATCGTCGTCCACATCCCCGACCAGGTACGTCGCGTTGTTGTCGCCGTGGACGCCACCGATGTACGCCGTCACGTCGAGGTTGATGATGTCGCCGTCCCGCAGCACCGTGGAGTCGGGGATGCCGTGGCAGATCACCTCGTTGACCGAGGTGCACAGGGACTTGGGGAAACCGCGGTAACCGAGGGTGGACGGGTAGGCGCCGTGGTCGCACATGTACGCGTGCGCGACCCGGTCCAGCTCGTCCGTCGTCACGCCCGGCGCGATGAGCTTCGCCGCCTCGGCCATCGCCTGCGCGGCGATCCGCCCGGCGATCCGCATCGCCTCGATGGTCTCGGGGGTCTGTACCTCCGGGCCGGTGTACGGCGTGGGGGAGGGCTTGCCCACGTACTCGGGGCGCCTGATGTTTCCCGGAACGGGACGGGTGGGAGAGAGCTCTCCTGGTACGAGCAGCGACTGGCCAGACATGCCAGCGAGTCTAACCAGCGGGCATGGGGGCACTATGTCCGTGGCGAAAGGAGCAGGTCATGGCCCTCTTCAAGAAGCGGACCGTAGGGAAGCCGGGCGAGTGGTACTACTGCCTCGTCCACCAGAAAGTGGAGGAGGGCCCCGAGTGCCCCGCGAAGGACCGCTTCGGCCCGTACACCACCCGTGAGGAGGCCGAACACGCGATGGAGACCGCCCAGGAGCGCAACCTCGAGTGGGAAACGGACCCCAAATGGCACGACGCGACGGGCCCGACCCCAGAGGACGACTGACGAGACCCGAGACCCGAGACGCTGGGCGCGCCGGCCGACGGACGCTGAGAGGTCGGGCCAGTCGGGCGCCGGGCGCCGGGCGCCGAGGCGCAGGCGCCCAGGCACCGAGCCGCCCGGGGCACCGAGGACTTGGAGCAGCGCGCGCTGAGGCATGGAGAGGCGGGGCGGCGGGGCACCGGGCACCGAGGCACCGGGCGCCAATGCACCGGTGGCTCAGCCACCGAGACGCCGAGACACCGGGGCGGCGTGACACCGGGACGGCGTGACACCGGGACGGCGTGAGAGCGGGACGGCGTGAGAGCGGGACGCCGAGACACCGGGACGGCGTGAGAGCGGGACGCCGAGACACCGGGACGGCGTGAGAGCGGGACGGCGTGAGTACGTGAGGGCGCTGAGCCATAGTGGCGCGCGGACCCGCGGGCGCCGACGGCGGCCGGCCCCCGCGGGCGACCCGCACCACCCAAGTGACCGTCACGGGTGGTGCGGGTGGGAGAGCACCGCCTCACCCCGAGCGGAGCGCATCCGTACCGCGTGCTCATTCGTCCGTACGTCGTACCTCATCAGCTGCGGCAGGCACCACGCCAACGCCCCCACCGCTCCCACGCAGATCACACCCCCGGCCCAGATCGAGGCCCGTACCCCCGTCCACGCCGCCATTCCGCCCGCCCGTACCTGCCCCAGCTGGGGCCCGACGGAGTACGAGAGCAGCTCGATCCCGGCGAGTCGCCCCCGTAGCTCGTCCGGAATCGTCTGGTCCCACATCGCGCCCCGGAAGATCCCGCTCACCATGTCGAAACAGCCGCCGAGGACGAGGAAGAGCAGCACCAGCCACACGTTGTGCACGGCCCCCGCCCCCACCATCGCCAGCCCCCAGCACGCCGCCGCGAACGCCACCATCCGGCCGTGCCGGTGCACGCGCGAGGTCCACCCACTGGTCAGCGTCACCAGCATCGCCCCTGCGGGCAGCGCGGCGTACATCAGCCCGAGCGACCACGCGGCGTGCAGCTCGTCGGCGAGGAACGGCAGCACCGCGAGCGGCATCGCGAAGAACATCGCGGCCAGGTCGATCACGTACGTGCCCAGGAGTTCCTTGCGGTTCCACGCGTACCGCGCGCCCTCAGCGATGGAGGCGAACGACGGCTTCGCGGCCTCGTGCGCGGCCGGTGACGCGGCGAGTCCGACGATCAGTACGACCGACACCACGAAGGTCACCAGGTCCACGGCGTACGCCCAGCCGAGCCCGGCGTACGCGACCACGACGCCCGCGAGCGCCGGCCCCGCGACCCCGCCGACCGACCAGCGCAGGGAGTTGAGGGAGGCCGCGGCGGGCAGGTGCTCGTGCGCCACGATCCGGGGGACGAGCGAGTCAAGGGCGGGCCGCTGCACCGACCCGAGCGCGGAGGACAGCGCGGCGACCACGTACAGCGGCCACACCGCCGGACGCGGCATCAGCGCGTTGACGAGCAGTCCGCCGCACAGCAGCCCCTGTCCGGCCTCCATGTAAAGGATCAGCTTCCGTTTGTCGAGGGCGTCGGCGAGCGCCCCGCCGTACAGCCCGAACACGATCAGCGGTACGAGTTCCACGGCTCCGATCGCCCCCACGGCCACCGCCGACCCGGTCAGCACCTTCATCTGCACCGGCAGCGCGACGAAGGTCAGGAAGCTGCCGAAGTTGGTGATCAGCCCCGCCAGCCACAGCCGCCGGAAGTCGGCCGACGCCCGCCAGGGCGCGAGATCGGGCAGCAACGACCGCAGTCGCGCACCGGTACCGGCACCGGCGGCGGGTTCAGCGTGCGCGGGCAGCGCGGCGGGGGATACGGGGGCGTCGTCGGTCACGACGGCTCATGCTGAGCGGCCGCCCACCGCGGCGGCAACTGTTTTTCCGCCGTCCAGCAGCCCCGCCGTCGTCCCTCCCGTCACGTCACCGCCCGCCGTGTCCTACCACCGCGCCGCCGGCGGGGCCGTCAACTGGTCCGCGAGGCGGGAGAGCCGGTCGCGGAACCGGCGCCGCCCCCGCGGGGAGGGCAGGGAGTTCTCCCCGGCCGCCGCGCTGACGAGGTGCTGCACGGTGTCGAGGTCGAGTTCCTGATCCGGCGGCACGGTCAGCGACTCGTGCGCCATCGCTCCCAGCTCCCGGTCACCGGCGTCGAGCGCGAGCACGGTCGCCCCGGCCCGCCGCGCGTCGTGGACCCGCTCCAGGAGCGGCGCCCCGGGTGCGGCGGGCGACACCACGAGCAGCGTCTCGCCGCGCCGCGCCGCCTCGATACGGCCGAGGCCCACGGCGAGATGGGCCGGGTCCGAGGCCCGCGCCCCGTGCCGCACCAGCGTCGGCGACAGCTCCGGCGTCCCCGACCAGGCCGCCTCGTCCACCAGATGCGCGGCCAGATGCCACGGCTCGTACTCCGCCGTGCCCACGAGGAGCAGCCCGCCCCCGTACGACACCACGGACCCCCTCAGGCCCTCCGCGAACCGCCGCGTGGCTCCCAACCACTCGGTCCCGGCGAGGACTTCGCGCAACAACGCGACCCGTACGGCATCCATGCGCACGCATCCTGCCCCAATCGACAACTGATCAGGCGGAGTTCACCATGAATTCGCCCAAGTGGGGCAGATCCCGGCGCATGACGGAAACAACCGGAACCACCACGGCAACAACCGCGGTCACCAGCACCCCCTTCCACGCGGGCCGCGAAGGCTACGCGAGCTTCCGCATCCCGGCCATAGTCGCCACCCGTACACCCACCGCACCCACCACCGTGCCCGGCCCCAGCACCACGCCCACCCCCGTTTCCACCCTGCTCGCCTTCTGCGAGGGCCGGGTCGACTCCGCCGCCGACCACGGCCACATCGACATCGTCCTGAAGCGGTCGACGGACGGCGGCCGCACCTGGGGCCCGCTCCAGGCCGTCGCCCGGAACGGGAACGATCTCGCCGGCAACCCCGCCCCCGTCGTCCTCGACACCGGCCGGATCCTGCTCGTGCACGTCCGCGCCGCCGCCGGAGCGACCGAGGACGCCATCCTGCGCGGCAGGGTGAAGCCCGCCGACGGGCGCCGCGTCTGGGTGCGGCACAGCGACGACGACGGCGTCACCTGGTCCGCCCCGAAGGAGATCACCGGGCAGGTGAAGAAGGCGGACTGGCGGTGGTACGCGACCACGCCCGGGCACGCCGTCCAGCTCGGCACCGGCCGGGTCGTCGTCCCCGGCAACCACACCCTGCCGCCCACCGGTTCGGACACCGGCACCGAGGCGAAGTACAACAGCGGCCACTGCCTGCTCAGCGACGACCGCGGCGAGACCTGGTCACTCGGGTACATCGACGAGAACACCGATGGATACGTCAACGCCAACGAGACGACCGCCGCCGAACTCCCGGACGGGCGCGTCTACTTCAACACCCGCAACGACTCCCCGTCCCCTGGCAACCGCGCCGACGCCCACTCCACGGACGGCGGCAGGACCCTGACCAAACCCTTCCGGCCGCAGGCCGGCCTGGTCACCCCGGTCGTCCAGGGCAGCCTGCTCCAGCTCCGCGACCCGGACCTGCTGTTGTACTCGGGGCCCGCCGACCCCGCCGCCCGCGCCCTGATGACCGTCCGCGCCTCCGCCGACGGCGGCACCACCTGGCGGCCCGCGCACACGGTCGACGGACTGCCCGCCGCGTACTCCGACCTCGTCCGCGTCGACGCGACGACCGTGGGGCTCCTCTACGAGACGGGCGACTTCGGGCCGTACGAGACGATCACCTTCCGCCGTATCCCCGTGACGGCCCTCACCTGAGCACCCGAAGCCCCCGGGGCGGGAACCGCGCCACGTAAAGTCGGCCCATGACCTCTACTGACAGTGCACAGAAGGCCCCCGCGAAGGACCCCTGGGACCTTCCCGACGTGTCCGGACTCGTCGTCGGCGTGCTCGGCGGCACCGGCCCCCAGGGCAAGGGCCTGGCCTACCGGCTCGCCAGGGCCGGCCAGAAGGTGATCATCGGCTCGCGTGCCGCGGAACGCGCGCAGACCGCCGCCGAGGAGCTGGGCCACGGTGTCGAGGGTGCCGACAACGCCGAGTGCGCGCGGCGCAGCGACATCGTGATCGTCGCCGTACCGTGGGAGGGGCACGGCAAGACTCTGGAATCGTTGCGCGAGGAGCTGGCCGGCAAGCTCGTCGTCGACTGTGTCAATCCGCTGGGCTTTGACAAGAAGGGTGCCTACGCCCTGAAGCCGGAGGAGGGCAGCGCCGCCGAGCAGGCCGCCGTCCTGCTGCCGGACTCCCGGGTCGCTGCCGCCTTCCATCACCTGTCGGCCGTCCTTCTCCAGGACCCGGAGGTCGACGAGATCGACACCGATGTGATGGTCCTCGGCGAGGAGCGCGCGGACGTCGAGATCGTGCAGGCGCTGGCCGGCCGCATCCCCGGTATGCGCGGTGTCTTCGCCGGCCGGCTGCGAGGCGCCCACCAGGTCGAGGCGCTGGTGGCGAACCTGATCTCCGTGAACCGCCGTTACAAGGCCCACGCCGGCCTCCGGGTGACGGACGTATAGCGGGCGCACGGGCATGGGGGACATGAGGGACACTGGAGGCCGTACGACCTCGTTCGAACCGTCCCGACAGGAGCAGACCCCTCATGCCCCGCCTCGCGCTCTATGCCCTCACCGTCTGCGTCCTGTCCGTCGCCGCGGCCGTCGTCTCCTTCGTCCAGGGCAGCTGGCTGGGGATCGTGTGGGTGCTGCTGGCCGGACTGTCGTCCAACATGACCTGGTACTACGCGCGGCGCGGCCGGAGCGGGTCCTCGGTCAGCGGCTGATCGTGCAGTACTCGTTGACGCCGTCCCAGAAGCGGTACAGGTTCTGACCGCAGTAACGCTGTACGTCGTCGATGCCCAGGGCGCCCAGGATCGAGTAGATCGCGTCGAAGAACGCCGTGTTCACCGAGGGGATCCACAGCACCGCGAACACGGCGAGCAGGCCGAAGGGCGCGAACGGCTCCACCTGGCGGCGGATGTTGTACGACAGCCAGGGCTCGATCACGCCGTAGCCGTCCAGGCCCGGGACCGGCAGGAGGTTCAGGATGGCGGCCGTGACCTGGAGCAGCGCGAGGAACGCCAGCGCGTAGCGGAAGGTGTCCGGGACGCCGTCCAGGGCGTGCAGCCAGAACGGCGCGGTGCACACGACGGCGAACAGCACGTTCGTCAGCGGACCCGCCGCCGAGATCAGACTGTGCTTCCAGCGGCCCTGGATCCGGCCCCGCTCGATGAAGACCGCCCCGCCCGGCAGAC
Organism: Streptomyces sp. NPDC058086; assembly: GCF_042885015.1. Classification (NCBI taxonomy): domain Bacteria; kingdom Bacillati; phylum Actinomycetota; class Actinomycetes; order Kitasatosporales; family Streptomycetaceae; genus Streptomyces; species Streptomyces sp. NPDC058086. Next base: position 99,951 of record NZ_JBHVST010000016.1, read on the forward strand.
CGATCCCGCCCATGATCACGAAGATCACCGGCAGCACGATGCTCAGCAGCGCATGCGTGTACTTCAGGGGGTTGAGCGTCAGATAGCCCTTCGCGCCGATCGAGATGTCGCCGCTGTGCAGGGCGGTGCGCGCGTGCGCGTACTCGTGCAGGCACAGGGAGACGATCCACGCGGCCGTCACGAAGAGGAACACGGCGAAGCCGGGCTGGTCGGCGAAGCCGGTCCAGATCGCCCAGCCGGTCACCGCCATCACGGCCACGATCCCGAGGAAGACGGGGCTGATCCTCCGGTCGCTGCTGCGACGGGAAGCGGCGGTGGTCATGGGGCTCCTCGGACTGGTACGCATGGTGCTGGGCCAGCCCGACCGTACCGGGCTCACGGGGAAAACGTCTCGCGGTCGGTCATTGGTTCCGGAGAAGGTAGGGGCTGAGATCGTCACGCCACCGGAGACAATGGACCCCGTGCGCTACCGCATCCTTGGCACCACCCAGGCACTCCGCCCCGACGGCACGCCCGTCGTGCTCGGCGGGGCGCGGCTGCGCGCCCTCTTGACCGTGCTCGCGCTGCGGCCCGGACGGACCGTGCCCGCGGCCGTTCTGGTGGACGAGGTGTGGGACGGCGATCCGCCCGCCGACGCATCGGGCGCGCTCCAGGCCCTGGTGGGACGGCTGCGCAGGGCGCTCGGGCCGCAGGCGGTGGACTCGGGGGACGGCGGCTATCAGCTGGCCGTCGGCGCCGACGACATCGACCTGTACCGTTTCGAGCGGCTCGCGGGGGAGGGCGTACGCGCGCTCGCCGACGGCGACCCCACGAAGGCGGCCGAGGCCCTCGACGACGCCCTCGCCCTGTGGCACGGCCCGGCCCTCGCCGACCTCCCGGACCGCGCCGCCGAGTCGGCCCGCTGGGAGACCCGCCGTCTCGACGTACGGCGCGCCCGGTTCACGGCGGCCCTCGCCCTCGGCCACGCCGAACAGTCCCTGCCCGAGCTCACCGCCCTGTGCGACCTCCATCCTCTGGACGAGCCCCTGCACGTCCTGCGTCTGCGCGCCCTGCGCGACGCAGGCCGCCCCGCCGAGGCCCTCGCCGCCTACGAGTCCGTACGGGAGCTGCTGGCCGACCGCCTCGGCTCCGACCCCGGCCCCGAACTGCGCGCCCTGCACGGGGAGTTGCTCAGTCCGGCCGACGGTGGCGGCGGGGCGCACGCCCAGGGCCCGCGACCCGGCGCCGCGGGCCGGTCCGAGAACCGGCCCGAGAACCGGCCCGAGAACCGGCCCGCACCGGCCGGGCCTGGCGGCTCCCCGCCCCCCGGCAACCTCCGCGCCCGGCTCACCTCCTTCGTCGGGCGGGCTGCGGACATCGACACGATCCGGGGGGATCTGGCGGCGGCACGCCTCGTGACCTTGCTCGGGCCCGGTGGGGCCGGCAAGACGCGGCTGTCGCAGGAGGCGGCGGAGACCATGGCGGACACCGCGCCGGACGGGGTGTGGCTGGCCGAACTCGCGCCCGTCGACGACCCGGAGGCCGTGTCCGAGGCCGTGCTCACCGCCGTCGGAGCCCGCGAGACCGTGCTGCGCGGCGCCGGTGCCGAAGAGATGCGGGCCGCCGCCGACCGGCACGGCGACCCCCTGCAGCGGCTCGCCGAGCACTGTGCCAAGCGCCGCATGCTGATCGTCCTCGACAACTGCGAGCACGTCGTGGACGCCGCCGCGCGTCTCGTCGAGGAGTTGCTGGAGCGGTGCCCGGGGCTGACCGTACTGGCCACCAGTCGCGAACCCCTCGGCGTACCGGGGGAGTTGCTGCGCCCCGTGGAGCCGCTGCCGGAGCCGTTCGCGCTGCGGCTGCTGGCCGACCGGGGGGCCGCCGCCCGCCCGGGTTTCCGGGTCGGGGACGACCCCGCGGCCGCCGCCGAGATCTGCCGCCGCCTCGACGGACTGCCGCTCGCCATCGAACTTGCCGCCGCCCGGCTGCGGATGCTCACCCCCCGTCAGATCGCCGACCGGCTCGACGACCGGTTCCGCCTGCTGACCTCCGGCAGCCGTACCGTCCTGCCGCGCCAGCAGACCCTGCGCGCCGTCGTCGACTGGTCCTGGGACCTCCTCGACGAGGACGAGCGGGACGTGCTGCGGCGGCTGTCCGTCTTCGCCGGCGGCTGCGACCTCGCCGCAGCCGAGGCCGTCTGCGGACCGGCCGCCCTGGAAGCCCTCGGCTCGCTCGTCGACAAGTCCCTCGTCGTGGCCGCCCCTTGGGGGGACGGCGAGATGCGCTACCGGCTCCTGGAGACCGTCGGCGAATACGCGGGAGAGCGGCTCGACGAGTCGGGGCAGCGCCCCGCGGCCGAGCGCGCCCACCTCACGCACTACCGCGAACTGGCTCGCACCACCGACCCCCGGCTGCGCGGCCCGGGCCAGCGTGCCGCCATCGAACGGCTGGAGACCGAGTCGGAGAACATCCGCGCCGCCCTCCAGCACGCCGTCGCCGCCCGCGAGGAGCAGGAGGCGCTCTGCCTGGTCCTCTCCCTGGCCTGGTACTGGCAGATGCGCGATCTGCGGCTGATGGCCCGCCACTGGTCGCGCGAGGTCATGGCCCTAGGCCCGGACCCCTTCTACGAGCCCGTACGCCCGGCCGCCCCGCTGCTGGAGAGCTGCACCGACACCCCGCCGCCGATGCGCCCGGAGGTCCTCGAAGAGGCCCGCCGCGGTGTCCACCTCGTCCATCTCTCCTGCATGGACATGGACATGTCGGCCTGGGACACCCCGCAGGCCAAGCGGAAACTGCGTGTCATCAGCGAGACCTACCGCCCCGGCCAGCCGCAGACCTGCCGCACCCCCGGCAACCTCTGGTTCTATGCCGTGATCCTGACCGGCGACATCGAGCGGATGCGCTCCGTCATCGACGCGACCGTCCAGACCTGCCGCGAACTCGGCTACGGGTGGGAACTCGCCGTCTCCCTCCAGATGCGTGCCAACATCCTCGCCAACCGGGCCACCTGGGCGGGCGACGCGACCCGGGACGCCGACGAGGCACTGGAACTCTTCACCCGGCTCGGGGACGCCTGGGGCGCCGCCGAGGCGCTCTCCGCGCGCGGTGAGGCCCACGAGCGCCGCGGCGAGTTCGCGCTCGCCGCCGCGGACTACACGGAGGCCATGACCCACGCCGAAGGTCTTGGCGCGCACGCCCAGACGGCTGTCCTGAGCACCCGGCTCGGCGGTGTGCTCATCGAGTCCGGCGACACCGAACGCGGCGAGCGGTTGCTGCGGGAGGTCCTGGAGCGCGGCGACGGCGCCTACAACGAGGCCATGCCCGCCTCCCGGCTGTTCCTGTCGATGTGGCTGGGCCGCAGCGGCCGGGTCGCCGAGGCGCGCGAAGAGATGCGATTGCTGCGCGCGAACTTCGAAGCGGTCACCTTCGTGGTCTTCGACGGCTTCGTGGTGGGCGTCGAGGCCTGGCTGGACGCGCTCGAGGGGCTGCACGAGTCCGCCCTGGAGAAGGTGCGGCAGGCGCTGGCGCGGGCGGGCGACCCGTTGTCGCAGATCATCGCCCCGCACATGCCCTCCGCGCATCTGACCACCGCCGCCATCGCCCTCACCGGTCTGGACGGCGGCCGCCGCGTCCGCGACGCGGCCGTGCTGCTCGGGGCCGCCGACCATCTGCTGCCGCCCGGGCACTTCGTGGGCCCGATGGAGGACCAGGTGCGCGCACGGGCGGAGGCCGACGTACGGGCCGTGCTGGACGACGCGACGTACGAGGCCGCGTACGCCGAGGGCGGCGGGCTCTCCCTGGAGGAGGCCGCCGCCCTCGTGTGACGCGGACCGGGGGTGACGCGGACCGGGGTTTCCGTGGTCCTGCGAGCGAACGTCAGCTCTTGGTGCGGAACTTGTGGATCGCGATCGGCGCCATGACCAGGGTGAGCCCTGCCGTCCAGGCGAGGGTCACCCACAGGCTGTGCGTGACCGGGCCGCCCACCATCAGGCCGCGCGTGGTGTCCGCGAGCGCGGACAGCGGGTTGTAGTCGGTGAAGTTCTGCAGCCAGCCGGGCATGGTCCGGGTCGGCGAGAAGATGGACGAGCCGAACTGCAGGGGCATCAGCACCAGGAAGCCCATCGCCTGCACGGACTGCGCGTTCTTCATCGTCACCCCGAGGACCAGGAAGATCCACATCAGGGACGAGCCGAAGAGGACGGAAAGCCCCACGGAGGCGAACAGACCCGGCCAGTTCGTGATGTCGAAGCCGACCAGCACGCCGACGATCATGAGGATCGTCGTCGCGACGAGCATCCGCATCAGCTCCACCACGATCTTGGCGAAGAGCACGGAGCCCTGGCCGATCGGCAGGGTGCGGAAGCGGTCCATCACCCCCTTCTGGAAGTCCTCGTTGAAGCCGGTGCCGACGGCCGTGGCGATGTTCATCGCCGTCATCGCCATCAGACCGGGCACCACGTACTGCACGTACCTGTCCTGCCCGCCGCCGAGCGACTGCCCGATGGAGCCGCCGAAGACGTACACGAACAGCAGGGTGAAGACGACCGGCATCAGGACGGCGTCGAACATCGACTCCGGGTCCTGGCGGATCCACAGCAGGTTGCGGCGGACGAGCGCGCCGATGTGGCGTGCGTGCGCGCGGGGCGAGATACGGGGGTCGCCCTTCGCGGCGAGGGGGGCTTCGGCGACGGCGGTACTCATGCGGAGACCTCCTCGTAGACACGGGCGGGGGTCGCGTCCTGCGGGGCACTGGCCTTGTGGCCGGTGAGGGACAGGAACACCTCGTCCAGACTGGGCAGTTCGGTGGAGATGGAGCCGATCGTGATGCCGCGCGCGGTGACCGCGCCGACCACGGCGGTGAGCTGTTCGTCGCTGAGGATCGGGACCAGCACGGTGCCGGTCTCGGTGTCCACGACGGAGGCGGCGAGACCGGTGAGGCCCAGCTCGTCGAAGAGGGCGGCCAGCGGGCGCAGCTCCAGCGGGTCCACCGGGCGGATGCGCAGCGTGCGGCCGCCGACCCGGGCCTTCAGCTCGTCGATCCGGCCGCTGGCGATGACCTTGCCGCGGTCGATGACCGTCAGCTCGGAGGCCAGCTGCTCGGCCTCCTCCATGTACTGGGTGGTGAGCAGCACGGTGGCGCCGTCCGCGACCATCCGCTTGACCTCCTTCCACACCTCGTTGCGGGTGCGCGGGTCGAGCCCGGTGGTCGGCTCGTCCAGATAGAGGACGGACGGGTGGCCGATCATGGAGGCGGCGAGGTCGAGACGGCGGCGCATACCGCCGGAGTACGTCGATGCCGGGCGCTTGGCCGCCTCGGTGAGCGAGAAGCGCTCAAGGAGTTCGTCGGCGCGCCGGCGGGCGTCCTTGCGGGGCAGGTCGAGCAGCCGCCCGATCATGTACAGGTTCTCCCAGCCGGGGAGCTTCTCGTCGACCGAGGCGTACTGACCGGTCAGGCCTATCACCCGGCGCAGCTGGCGGGGCTGCGTGAGCACGTCATAGCCCGCGACGGTGGCCCGGCCTGCGTCGGGGGTGATGAGGGTGGACAGGATACGGACGAGGGTGGTCTTGCCGGCACCGTTGGGACCCAGCACCCCGAGGACGGTTCCCTCGCGGACGTCCAGGTCCACGCCGTCCAGAGCCTTGGTCTCGCCGTAGTGCTTGACCAGCCCCCGCACGGAGACGGCGCTGCGGGCGCCGCTGTCGGGGTTCTTGTCGATTCGCGTCATGCCCATCAAGGTGCCAGCGCCCACCGACAAACCACCTACAGCTCGCCTACAGCGCCGTACGATCACCGATATATCGCCGACAGACGTTCGCGCGTATCACCGTGGTGCGTGCGCTTCGCGCACGGCGACAGCCCGCCGACGGGGGAAATCGGCGGGCTGTCTTGGTGCCGCAGTGGTTCAGAGGGACTCAGGTGTTCATGAGCCCCGGGTCCGGGTCCTCAGTGGACGGAGTGCTCCTCAAGAGGGAACGTTCCGCCGACGACGTCGTCCGCGAACGCGCGCGCCGCGTTGCCCATGACCTCGCGCAGATCGGCGTACTTCTTCACGAACTTCGGCACCCTGCCGCCGGTGAGGCCGAGCATGTCGGTCCACACCAGGACCTGCGCGTCGGTCTCCGGACCCGCGCCGATGCCGACGGTCGGGATGTGCAGGGTGCGCGTGACCTCGGCGGCGAGCTCCGCCGGGACCAGCTCCAGGACGACCGCGAACGCGCCCGCGTCCTGGACGGCCTTGGCGTCACGCAGCAGCTGCTGGGCGGCCTCCTCGCCGCGGCCCTGGACTCGGTAGCCCATGGAGTTCACGGACTGCGGGGTCAGGCCGATGTGCGCCATCACGGGAATGCCGGACTCCACGAGCAGCTCGATCTGGCGGTGCGAGCGCTCGCCGCCCTCCAGCTTCACCGCGCCGACCCCGGCCTCCTTGACCAGGCGGGTGGCGGAGCGCAGGGCCTGGACGGGGCCCTCCTGGTACGACCCGAAGGGCAGGTCGCCGACGATCAGGGCGCGGCTGGTGCCGCGTACGACCGCGGCGGACAGCATCGTCATCTCGTCGAGGGTGACGGGGACGGTCGTCTCGTACCCCAGGTGGCAGTTGCCCGCCGAGTCGCCGACGAGCATGACCGGGATGCCGGCCTCGTCGAAGACGGACGCGGTCATCGCGTCGTAGGCGGTGAGCATCGGCCACTTCTCGCCGCGCTCTTTGGCTGTGGTGATGTCGCGGACCGTGATGCGGCGGGTGCTCTTGCCTCCGTACAGCGCCTTGCTGCTGTCGGTGGTCGCCCGCGCGCCCTCTGCGGGCTGCTTCGGGGCAGCCGAAAGCTGCGTCATCGCAACGGCTCCTTCTGTCATCTCGAGGCGCCCTGACGGCGTCCCCGGATCCCCTACATGGTGGCACCTCGTGCCACCGGGGGCCAGACCGGGTCGAGCGACGTGCGTCTCGGTGGACCGTAGGCCCATCTCTTCGTAAGGTCTCTGTAAAGGATTTACGATACGAGACGGTCCCGTATCGAAAATCGCTAGGCTCGGCCCCATGACAACTCCCGCAGCCCACGTCGAACGGCGCGTGCCCGAAGCGGTGCACCGGCGCCGCTGGGCTATTCTTGGCGTGCTCATGCTCAGCCTGTTGATAGTGGTGCTGGACAACTCCATCCTCAACGTCGCGATCAAGACGATCTCGACGCCGGCGCCCACCGGGCTCGGCGCCACCCAGAGCGAGCTGGAGTGGGCCATCAACGCCTACACGCTCGTCTTTGCGGGGCTGCTCTTCACCGCGGGCCTCCTCGGCGACCGGCTGGGCCGCAAGAAGGTCCTGCTCGCCGGACTCGCCGTCTTCGGCACCGGGTCCGCGCTGGCCGCGGAGGCCGGCTCGCCCGTCCAGCTCATCGTCTTCCGCGCGCTGATGGGCTTCGGCGCCGCCTTCGTGATGCCCGCCACCCTCGCCGTCCTCATGAACGTCTTCGAGCGCGAGGAGCAGCCCAAGGCCATCGGCATCTGGGCCGGCGGCGTCGGCATCGCCATCGCCATCGGCCCGATCACCGGCGGCGCGCTCCTCGCCCACTTCTGGTGGGGCTCGGTCTTCCTGATCAACGTGCCGATCGTGCTGCTCGCGCTCGGCCTGATGTTCTGGCTGGTCCCGGACTCCCGCGACCCGAACCCCGGCCGCATCGACATCGTCGGTGTCGTCCTGTCCGTCATAGGGCTCGTCCTGCTCGTCTACGGCATCATCAAGGGCGGCCAGCTCGCCTCCTTCACCGATGCGGCGGTCCTCGCGACCATCGGCGGCGGAATCGCCGCCATCGCCTGCTTCGTCATCTACGAGAAGCGCAGCGACCATCCGTCCATCGACATCTCCTACTTCAAGAACAAGGTCTTCTCGGCCGCCATCGCCGCCATCGCGCTCGTCTTCTTCGCGATGATGGGCGTGACCTTCTTCTCCGTCTTCTACACCCAGAGCGTGCGGGGCTACTCGCCGTTGAAGACCGGTGTGCTGCTGCTGCCGCTCGCCGCGGCCCAGCTCTTCTTCGCACCGCGCGCCCGCCTCGTCGTCGACCGCTTCGGCAACCGGGCCACGTGCACGGCGGGCCTGCTGCTGCTCGGAGCGATGCTCGGCGCCTTCGCGACCCTGGACGCGGACACGCCGATCTGGCTCCTGGAGGTCATCTTCTTCCTCATGGGCACCGGCATGGCGCACATCATGACCCCGACCAGCGTCGTCATCATGCAGGCCCTGCCGCGCGAGAAGGCGGGCTCCGCCTCCGCTCTGAGCAACGTCTTCCGTCAGGTCGGCGGCGCCCTCGGCATCGCGGTCCTCGGCTCGGTCCTGTCCTCGGCCTACCGCAACGGCATCGAGGACAAGCTCACCCTCCTGCCGGCCGGCCTGCGGCACACCGCGGGCGAGTCCATCGAGGCCACCCTCGGCGTCGCCGCCAAGCTCGGCCCCCGGGGCGACGCCCTCATCACCCCGGCCAACGACGCCTTCCTGCACGCCATGCACGTCACCGCCCTGTGCGGTGCGGGCATCGCGCTGGTCGGCGCCGTGATCGTGGCCATGTTCCTGCCGGGCCGCGGTTCGACCCCACAACAGGGCGAGAAAGAGACGGAGTTGGTGGCCGCCGAGCACTGACGGGGCGCGGCAGGGAGAATTGCGCCAGCACCACCGATGAAAGGAGCGACACGTGAGCCTCGCGGACAGCCGAGCCAGGCAAGAGGGGTCCCCCCGGGGGCGGCCCCGCAGCGAGGCCGTGGAGCGCTCCATCATCGAGGGCGCGATAAAACTCCTGGAGGACGGCGTCCCCCTCGCGGATATCTCCATCGAACGCCTGGCCAGGACCGCGGGCGTCGGCAAGGCGACCATCTACCGCCGTTGGAGTGGCAAGGAGGAACTCTTCGTCGACGTCATGCGCGCCACCGAGCCTCCGGATGCCGAACTCCCCGGCACCTCGATGCGCGACGACCTGATAGCCCTTCTGGAGCCGCTGCGCCAGCGGGGCCTGGCCAGCCGCTCCTCGGCGCTCCTGCACAACGTCTACGCCCAGATCAAGTCCAGCCCCAAGATCTGGGACGCGTACCAGGCGATCGTCATCGAACCGCGGCGCCTGACCACCTTCGAGGTCCTGCGCCGCGGACAGCGGGACGGCGAACTCCGCGACGACGTGGACATCGAGGTCATGAACGACCTCTTCGTCGGCCCCATGCTGGTACGCGCCGTCATGCGCCCGGACGCCGAACTCCCCGAGGACCTGGCCGAACAGATCGTCGACACGGTACTCGCGGGACTGCGTCCCGCCAGGCCCTAGTTCATCCTCTCGTTCATCCTCTCGGCCGATGCGCCGAATGTGCGCGTTTCGTCACAGAGGCCGCGCTCCGCCCCGTATTCGGAACTCCGAACACCGAGTTGTTCGTCCTCGTGCCCGTACGGCCGTCCCGGGACGGCGAGAACGATGCCGATCATCCCCTAGGGTCGTAGCCGAGGGGCTGACGGTGTGCACGGCAGGTTGTGAGGCGACGGTATGGCGCAGGCGTACGTGACGGAGACGGGCAGCGACGGCTCGGGGCCCGAGCGTCGAGGTCCCCGGCTTCGGCGCCTGCTGGACAAGCTCCGGCGCTCGCTGGGCTCCTGGCGCGGCGACCGCGGCATCTGGCGCCGCGGACTGATCCTGGCCGCGCTCGCCCTGATCCTCGCCCTGGTGATGCTGCTGCACGCGCAGATCCCCAACAGGATCGGCAACCTCGGCAGTCTCACGGAGACGTTCCTGCCGTGGCTCGGCATCCTCATCCCCGTCCTGCTGGTCCTCGGCCTCGTGCGGAAGTCCGCGACCGCGCTGATCGCCGTCCTGCTGCCCGCGATCGTCTGGCTGAACCTGTTCGGCGGACTGCTCACCGACCGGACCGGCGCGGGCGGCGACCTGACCGTCGCCACGCACAACGTCAACGCGGAGAACCCGGACCCTTCCGGTACCGCCCGTGACGTGGCCGCTTCCGGCGCCGACGTGGTGGCCCTGGAGGAGCTGAAGGCCACGGCGGTCCCCACGTACGAGAAGGCGCTCGCGCCGACGTACAAGTACCACTCCGTGGAGGGCACCGTCGGGCTGTGGAGCAAGTACCCGATGACCGCAACCGAGCCCGTCGACATCAAGCTCGGCTGGACGCGCGCGATGCGCGCCACGGTGACGACCCCGAACGGCCAGGTCGCGGTGTACGTCGCCCATCTGCCCTCGGTCCGGGTGAAGCTGCAGGCCGGGTTCACCGCCCGCCAGCGTGACCGGAGCGCCGACGCGCTCGGCGAGGCGATCGCCGCCGAGTCGCTGCAGAAGGTCATCCTGCTCGGTGACCTCAACGGCACGATGAACGACCGCGCGCTGAACGCCGTCACCTCGCAGATGCGCTCCACCCAGGGCGCGGCGGGCAGCGGCTTCGGGTTCAGCTGGCCCGCGTCGTTCCCGATGGCCCGGATCGACCAGATCATGGTCAAGGGCATCGAGCCGGTGACCTCGTGGACCCTGCCCGAGACCGGGAGCGACCACCTCCCGGTCGCCGCCCGCGTCAAGCTCGCGGCAACCGGATCTTAATCTCCTGGAATACTGGGCCTGCGAGACTTTGTTCCATAGCTGAACTTACGGAGCCCGTGCACACCGGTGTGCACGGGCACGTCCGTGCGCGCAGGCACCCAGGCCACTGGGACACCGGTGTGCACGGACCCGGGCTCGTCCCCGCCCGTCCTCTTCTCCTTTGTGCACTCCGCTCCTCTGAAAGGCCCCTCATGCCACTGGCCCTGCTCGCCCTAGCCGTGGGCGCCTTCGGCATCGGTACCACCGAGTTCGTGATGATGGGCCTGCTGCCCGACGTCGCGGACGACCTCCACATATCCATCCCCAGCGCCGGACACCTCGTCTCGGCCTACGCCCTCGGCGTGGTGATCGGCGCCCCGCTGCTCGCCGCGGCCACCGCCCGGATGTCCCGCCGCAAGGTCCTCATCGCCCTGATGGGGCTCTTCGTGGCCGGCAACGCGCTCTCCGCCTTTGCCCCCGACTACCACTGGCTGCTCGCCGCCCGCTTCGTCAGCGGTCTGCCGCACGGCGCCTTCTTCGGCGTCGGCGCCGTCGTCGCCACCAACCTCGTCGCCCCCGAGCGCAAGGCGCGCTCCGTCTCGCTGATGTTCCTCGGCCTGACCGTCGCGAACATCGCGGGCGTCCCCGTCGCCACCTTCATCGGCCAGCACTTCGGCTGGCGCGCCACCTTCCTCGGAGTGAGCGCGATCGGCCTCGCGGCGATAGCCTCGCTCGCGTTCCTCATCCCGCGTGACCACACGCACGCCCCCACGGGCGGCCTGCGCGGCGAGCTGGCCGCCCTGCGTTCGCTCCCCGTGTGGCTGGCGCTCGGTACGACGGTCGCGGGCTTCGGCGCCCTCTTCTCCGCGTACAGCTACATCACGCCGATGCTCACGGACTCCGCCGGGTACGCCGACTCCAGCGTCACGCTGCTGCTCGCGCTGTTCGGCGTCGGAGCGACGGTCGGCAACCTCGTGGGCGGCCGCCTCGCGGACCACTCCCTGCGCGGCACCCTCTTCGGCGGACTCGTCTCGCTGGTCACGGTCCTCGCCCTCTTCCCCGTCCTGATGAGCGCCCAGTGGAGTGCGGCCGTCGCGGTCACCCTCCTCGGTACCGCCGCCTTCATCACCGGCTCGCCCCTCCAGCTGATGGTCATGGAGAAGGCCTCCGCGGCGCCGTCCCTGGCGTCCTCCGCCAACCAGGCCGCGTTCAACCTCGCGAACGCCGGCGGTGCGTGGATCGGCGGCATCGCGCTGGCCGCGGGCTTCGGTACGACGTCGCCCGCGCTGGCGGGGGCTCTGCTCGCCGTCCTCGGCCTCGCGGTCGCCGCGACGGCGTACGCCGTGGACCGCCGCCGCGCCGAGGCCCCCGCCCCCACGCCGGGCCGCCTGGTCGCGACCCACGTGCCCCCGCACCCGGAACACGCGAATCACTGATCTGCCTCGCCCGTAAACGCCGGACGAGCGCAGGCTTTTAGGGGCGCGGGGAACTGCGCGCCCAGCCCCCACCGGCCCGCAGACAAGGAACTCACCCCGGGGGCCTGGGGGCGGAGCCCCAGGCCCGGGATGGGACGGGTAGGGGCGGCGGGGGCGAAAGACCCCCCGCCCCCACGGCGTCACGCGTGCTCGCGCCACCGATTGGTGATCGGAAGCCGCCGGTCCTTCCCGAACCCCTTGGCGGAGATCTTCGTGCCCGGCGGATACTGCCGGCGCTTGTACTCCGCCGTGTCCACCATCCGCAGAGTCTTCACCACCAGCTCCCGATCGAAACCCGCCGCGACGATCCCGTCCGCCCCCTCGTCCCGGTCCACATACCGCTCGAGGATCGCGTCCAGCACGGGATAGTCGGGGAGGGAGTCCGTGTCGACCTGGTCGGGACGGAGCTCCGCGCTCGGCGGCTTGGTGATCGAGTTCTCGGGGATCGGCGGGGTCTGCCCCCGCTCGGCCGCCGACCGGTTCCGCCACTCCGCCAGCCGGAAGATCGACGTCTTGTACACGTCCTTGATGGGCCCGTACGCGCCCACGGAGTCGCCGTACAGCGTCGAATACCCCACCGCCAGCTCGGACTTGTTCCCCGGCGCCAGCACGATGTGCCCCTCCTGGTTGGAGATGGCCATCAGCATGGTGCCCCGCAGGCGCGACTGGAGGTTCTCCTCGGCCAGTCCGGTCAGCCCCAGCGACGACATATACGCGTCGAACATCGGCTCGATCGGTACCGTCCGGAAGTTCAGCCCCGTCCGCCGCGCCAGCTCCGCCGCGTCCCCCTTGGAGTGGTCCGAGGAGTACTTCGACGGCATCGAGACCCCGTACACGTTCTGCGCTCCCAGCGCGTCGCACGCGATCGCCGCGACCAGCGCCGAGTCGATGCCGCCGGACAGTCCGATCAGCACGGACCGGAACCCGTTCTTCGCGACATACGCCCGCAGTCCGACGACCAGTGCCGAGTAGACCTCCTCGTCGGCGTCGAGCCGCTCCGCGTACCCGCCGGCGAGCTCCGCCTCGTACGAGGGCAGCGGCTCCTGCGACAGCACCAGCCGCTCGATGCGCAGCCCGTCGTCCACCACACCCGTCACCGGCTCGGCGGCGCCCGCCGGCAGCTCCAGGTCCAGTACGACACACCCCTCCGCGAACTGCGGCGCCCGCGCGACGACCTCTCCGTCCCGGTCGACCACGATGGAGTCGCCGTCGAAGACCAGCTCGTCCTGTCCGCCGATCATGGCGAGGTAGGCGGTGGTGCAGCCGGCCTCCTGGGCCCGCTTGCGCACCAGTTCGAGGCGGGTGTCGTCCTTGTCGCGCTCGTACGGCGAGGCGTTGATGGACAGCAGCAGCCCGGCCCCGGCGGACCGGGCCGCGGGCACGCGTCCGCCGTCCTGCCAGAGGTCCTCGCAGATGGCGAGGGCCACGTCGACCCCGTGCACCCGCACGACCGGCATGGTGTCGCCGGGCACGAAGTAGCGGAACTCGTCGAACACGCCGTAGTTCGGGAGGTGGTGCTTGGCGAAGGTCAGCGCCACCCGGCCCCCGTACAGCACGGCGGCGGCGTTCTGCGGGGCGCCGGCCGGCTGCCCGTACTTCGGCTGGGCGGTCTCGGACCGGTCGAGGTAGCCGACGATCACCGGCAGCTCCCCGAAGCCCTCGTCGGCCAGCCGGGCGGCCAGCGCGCGCAGCGCCGCGCGGGAGGCCTCGACGAAGGACGACCGCAGGGCCAGGTCCTCGACGGGATACCCGGTCAGCACCATCTCGGGGAACGCCACCAGATGCGCTCCCTGCTCGGCGGAGTGCCGGGTCCAACGGACGATCGCCTCGGCGTTGGTGGCGAGATCGCCGACGGTCGAGTCGATCTGATTCAGGGCGAGGCGTAGTTGAGGCACGGGCCCAGTGTAATCGTCAGAGCGACACAATGGGGTGTGGGGCGCCCCACGTGGAGACGCCCGGCCTCCGGCGCGCCGGCGCGCTGAACAGCGTCAGCCGTCCCCATCGCTCCAGGCTCCTCGTCGTCATGCCCGGGCGGCTTACCCCCGCGGGGTATCCGGCATCGTCGGCCATGCGCCCGGAAAGCCCGGAAACGCGGACGCCCGCCCCTCGACGAGGGGCGGGCGCAGCGGAGATGTGACGGAGGACCGTCAGTGACCGTGGTCGGAGCGGAACGACTCGACGTAACCCGAGGTGGGCGTGCCCACACCGGTGACGTCGTCGTAGCCGCGCACGGCCTTCAGGGAGCTGTCCTTGCCGAGGCTGCGGACGGAGGTGAGCAGACCGCCCGACGCGTCGAAGGAGTTGGCGAAGTCCACGCGCGCCACGGCGAGTTCGGAGCCCGTGGGGGTGTCCGTCACGTCGTGGTACGCCTTGGAGCCGTACTTCGCGTAGATCGACGGGTTGGCGAAACCGATCGCCTTGCCGCCGCGCGCCTCCTGGGCCAGGGCCTGGACGGCCGCGATCACCGGCGCGGCGAGCGAGGTGCCGCCGATCCGGTACTCGCTGTACTGCTGGGACCCGTCCGGGAAGGTCTGCGTCTGGCCGACCTTGAAACCGGTGTTGGGGTCGGCGACCGCCGCGATGTCCGGCACGGTGCGCATGGCCGTCGTGCCGTTGGCCTTGGCGAGCGCGCCGGGCACGACACCCTTCTGGTAGAAGGGCTGCGCCACGGTCTTGCTGGTGCCGCCGCCCGCGCCCGAGGTGAACGCGCCCGGGAAGCCGGTCCAGCTCTTGCCGTCGGCCGCGAGGGCGGCCTTCTCGGTGCCCCAGCCGGTCTCGAACTGGTACTTGTCACCCTTGCCGACCGCCAGCGACGTACCGCCGACCGCCGTCACCCAAGCCGAGTTGGCCGGGGTGTCGACCTGCTTCGTGCCGGTGTTGGCGACCTCGTCACCGTTGTCACCGGAGGAGAAGTAGAAGCCGATGCCCTCGACCGCGCCGAACTGGAAGGTCTGGTCGTAGGCGGCCGCGAGGTCCGGCGTCTGGTTGGCCTCGATGTCGCCCCACGAGTTGGAGACGATGTCGGCCAGGTGGTTGTCGACGATCTTGTTCAACGAGTCGAGCAGATCGTTGTCGAGGCAGGACGCGGCACCCACGTACGTGATGTTCGCGTCCGGCGCGACGGCGTGCACGGCCTCGACGTCGAGGGTCTCCTCGCCGTACCAGCCGGCCGCCCCGCACGCCTCGGTCTGCGTGTAGGTGCCGGGCAGCACCTGACGCAGCTGGCTGCTGCTGTACGCCGCGTCACCGTGGTTCTTGGCGTACGTGGCCGCGTCGAACGCGATGGTCGGCGAGGCGTACGCGTCGGTGATGGCGACCCGCACACCCTTGCCGGTGCGCTTGCCCGCACCGTAGGCGGCGCGCAGCTGCTTGCCGCTGTAGCCCTGGATCGCGTACGGGATCTTCGTGCCGTACGCGTCCGGCAGGGTGCTCGCGATGTTCGAGCCGAAGTACGAGGAGAACGGCCCGGAGTTCTTGAACACCGCGTCCGGGGGAGGCAGCGTGTCGTCGTGCGTCGCCTTGTGCGGGGCGTTGTCCAGGCCGGTGACGGTCAGGACGGCGCCGTTGAGGGCGGCCGGCGCGGAGGCCGTCTTCGACGGCGCCCGGTAGGTCTTGTTGCCCTTGGCGTAGTTGTGGAGCTGGGTGCCGAACGCCTTCTCGGCGGCGGCCACGTCACCGGTGACGGAGACGTAGTGCTGCGTGGTGCCGGTGACCTTCAGGCCCGCCGACTTCAGCCACGAGGTCACCGCGGCGACCTGCGCCTTGGTGGCACCGAAACGGGCCTGCGTCTGCTTGGCGCTGAGGTACTTGCCGTACGAGGCCGAGTTCGGGTCGGACACGGCCTTGGCGTACGCGGCCAGACCGGAGGCGTTCCGGCCGGCGAAGTAGACCCGGGCGGAGACCTGGGAGTTGTCGGACGAGGCCCCCTTGTCCGCCTTCGCCGTGGCCCACGCGGGCTTGGTGCCCGTGAGGGTGTCCCGGCTGGGACCGTCCGCGGCGTTGGCCGTGGGTATACCGAGCGCCAGCGCGCCGGCGAGCAGCGGCAGTGTCGCTGCCATGCTCACCCCGGCGCGCATGGTGGCGCGATTGGATCTCATAAAACCCCCTGCGATGCGGTTCGTCGCATGTGTGGTCGTTCGTGATGTGCGAATCCGTGTGCCGGAACGGAGGGCATACGGAATGGATCACGCTGGGGGTCACTCTGGCGATGAACCGTTCATGCCAGGGGAATGAGAAGGCCAAGGAAACACCAAGTGGCCGCGATTGAAGGGTATTTGGGACGGTATGCCGTCACCCTCACCCTGGATGTAGGGATATCCCTCGTTTTCTTGTAAAGGGGTTCCCAGCTTCTGTAAGCGTATTGCGACATCGGCGGGTTCGTGGTTCGTTCCGGCGACGGTAAGCGCTTCGCGGCCCGGGGCGCGCGGGGGCTTTGAAGCAGCTGGAGTTCGAAGAGTTCCACCGGCACGGCAGGGGCGTCCGCCCGGGCCTTCGCCAAGGACTCTTCGCCAAGGTCTGCGCCAAGGACTCTTCGCCAAGGTCTGCGCCAAGGTCTTCGACGAAGTCTTCGGCAAGGTCTTTGCCAGGGTCTTCGTCGCCTGGCCCCGGGTGCGGCTGCGTCCCGCCCCGCGCGCGTCGATCGTGCGGACGGCGCTCAACACCGGCGCTCAACACCCGTATCCCGGGGTGGCGTCGGCGCCGACGCGACCGCGACGATCGGGACGACCCGGCGGATGCCGGGTCGGGCGGCCTCGACCCGGCGCCGCCGGCCGTGCTCCGTGGACTGCCGCGGCGCCGGCGGGAGGTGGTCGCCCTGCGGGTCTTCCTCGACCTCGACACCGCGACCACCGCGACCACCGCGAGGGCTCTCGGGATCGCCCCGCGGGGACCGTTACCGCCCGTTCATCCAGGCCCTAGTCGCGGGCCTTCGCGCCTCGTTCCTTGAGCATGTCCGCCATCAGCTGGATCTCCGACTGCTGCGCGTCGACCATGCCCTGGGCGAGCTTCTTCTCCACGCCGACCGTGCACTTCGCGACGCAGCCCTCGGCCATGTGGATGCCGCCCTTGTGATGGTCGGTCATCAACTGCAGGTAGAAGACCTCCGCCTGCTTGCCGCTCAGCGTGTTCAGCTTCTTCATCTCGGTGTTGGTCGCCATGCCGGGCATCAGCGCGCCGTCCTTGCCGGACGCCATGTCGCCCATGCCCATCCACGTCATGGGCGCGTCCGCCGACACCTTCGGCAGCTCCCACAGGTCGAGCCAGCCCAGCAGCATGCCGCGCTGATTGGCCTGCGTCTGCGCGATGTCGTACGCGAGCCGCCGTACCTCCACGTTGTCCGTACGGTCACGCACGATGTACGACATCTCGACGGCCTGCTGGTGATGGACCGCCATGTCCCGCGCGAATCCCGCGTCCGCCGAGTCGGCCGACGGCACCTTCGTCCCCGAGGACCCCGAGCCGTCGCTCTCGGCTACCGCGTACGTTATCGCCCCGGCGGCCACCAGCACCGCCGCCGTGGTCCCCGCGATCCAGCCCACCTGGCGCATCTGGCTCACTGCGACAGACCGTTGGTGCAGGCGGCGCCCGGCTCGGGCGTCTGCTTGCCCTGTACGAACTCCGAGAAGAACTTGTCGACGTTCGGGTCGCTCGCGCTCGTCACCGTGCGCTGCTTGCCCCATGCGCTCAGCATGATCGGGTCCTTCTGGTCCTCGAGGGGGCTCATCAGGGTGTAAGGCGTCTTCTTGACCTTCGCTTCGAGCGCCTTCACGTCGGCGTCGGAGGCCTTGCTGTTGTACGTCACCCACACCGCGCCGTGCTCCAGCGAGTGCACGGCGTTCATGCTGTTGATCGCCTTGCTGTAGACGTCGCCGTTGCAGTTCATCCACACCGGGTTGTGGTTGCCGCCGACCGGGGGCTCCATCGGGTACGTCACGGTCTTGGTGACGTGGTTGCGGGACAGCGTCCCCGACCAGGTCTCCACGCCGTCCTTGCCCGTGACGAAGTGCCCCGAGCCGCCCTTCGAGTCGCTCGCCGAGGTGCTGCTGTCGTCGGACTGCGACTTGACCAGGACGACACCGCCGACGATGAGACCGGCGACTACGACCGTGCTGGCCGTGATCGTGAGGATCCGGTTACGACGCTCCCGGGAACGCTCGGCCTTGCGCATCTCTTCTATGCGCGCCTTGCGCTGCGCGGAGGTGGTGTTCTTGGCGGAACCCATGGCGAGTCCTTATGGGGATGGGACGGTCGGGTCCGCTGATCGTAATGGGGCGAGGGTGCTCAGTACGAAGGGAGGGCACAGAATGTCCAAAGGAGACACCCTGTGGCCCAGCTCCGCAAAGGTGGGACGCGGCCCTGTTCGGTTGCTCCGCATGGATAATTTGAGCGGTAGATGCGTATTAACTACGCTGGCGGCATGAGGCTGCTGCGCTCCACCGACCTGGCCCTGCGCGTCCTGATGCGGCTCGCCGTCGCCGACGGGTCGACTCCCACCACCCGCGAGGTCGCCGCGGACATGGACGTCCCCTATACCCATGCCGCGAAGGTCGTCGCCGAGCTCCAGCACCTCGGACTGCTCGCGGCCCGCCGTGGCCGCGGCGGCGGCCTCGGCCTCACCGAAGCGGGGCGTACGGCTTCGGTCGGCGCGATCGTCCGCACCTTCGAGGGCGACGGTGACGTGGTCGACTGCGAGGGGGCCGCGCCCTGCCCGCTCCACACCGGCTGCCGACTGCGGGGTGCGCTGCGGCGGGCTCAGGAGGCGTTCTTCGCCTCGCTGGACCCACTGACGGTGGCGGACGTGGTCGCCGCGCCTACGGGGCCGCTGTTGCTGGGGATCTCCGGCAGGCCGACCTCGGCTCTGACATCGGATGACGGCTGACATCTGATGAAATCTGTCATCTGTCATCCGTCATCTGCTATCTGACATCTGACGTCTGATATCTGCTACCTGAAGTCCGCCGCCTCCTATCTGCCGTCTGCCGTCAGGTATCCGTCATCCGTCATCCGTCAACCGCCTCAGCCCTGCGCGAGCCACAGGTCGGGCCCGAACACCTCGTAGTGAATGTCGGCCGGAGCCACCCCCTTGTCGATGAGCTGCCCCCGCACCGCCCGCATGAAGGGCAGCGGCCCGCACAGGTACGCGCGCGTGCCCGACGCGACGGCCACGGAGGAGAGGTCCGCGCGCCCGGGGCGGCCCGCGCCCTCGGCGTCCTGCTCGTACCAGAAGTGGACGGCGGCGTCCGCGAGCTTCGCCGCGTACGCCTCGTGGTCGGCGCGCAGGGCGTGGTCGGCGGGGGAGCGGTCGGCGTGGACGACCGTGACCGGGGCGCGGTGTCCGGTGAGCGCGAGCTGTTCCAGCATGGCGATCATCGGGGTGACGCCGATGCCGGCGGAGGCGAGCAGCACCGGCGCGTCCGTGTCGTCGAGCACCAGATCGCCGTACGGCGCGGAGAGCTCGATCGTGCTGCCGACGTGCACACGCGTGTGGAGGTGGTTGGACACCTCGCCGTCGGGGCCCGAGGCCTCACCGTGCACCCGTTTGACGCCGATCTGTCGTACGGGGGAGCCGGGGGCGCTGGAGAGGCTGTACTGGCGTATCTGGTGGGCGCCGTCAGGCAGCTCGACGCGTACGGACACGTACTGGCCCGCCCGGAAGTCCGGCAGCGGCCCCCCGTCGGCCGGGCGCAGTCGGAAGGTGGCGACGTCGGCGGTTTCCTCGAAGCGCTCCACGACCTCCCAGACCCGCCACCCACCCCTCCCGTCTCCGTGCTGCGCGTACAGCCGCCGCTCGATGGCGATGAGGGCGTTCGCCATCAGCCAGTAGACCTCGTCCCAGGCGGCCGCGACCTCGGGTGTGACCGCGTCGCCGAGGACCTCGGCGATCGCCGCGAAGAGGTGCACGCGCACGGTCGCGTACTGCTCGGGGGCGATCCCCAGGGAGGCGTGTTTGTGCGCGATGCGGTTCAGCAGCACGTCGGGGCGCTCGTCAGGCCGCTCGATGAGGTGAGTGGCGAAGGCGGCGATGGATCCCGCGAGGGCCCGGCGCTGGGTGCCGGAGGCCTGGTTGCCGCGGTTGAAGAGGTCGCGGAGCAGTTCCGGGTGGGCGGCGAAGAGCCTGTCGTAGAAGCGGTCGGCGATCTCGCCGATGGCCGCGCCGACGGCGGGGAGGGTGCCGCGCACCGTGGCGGCGGACTGCTCGGACAGCATGGGGACTCCTCAAATGCCTGGGTCGGAACGGGGATTGCGGTCCCCGTGTCTGCCCCGCACAGTAATAAAACTTGCATCTAAGATGCAAATTAAAGCTCTCGGGGAGAGAGTCTGGGGGTCGGCCATTACAGACAGGCGGATGAGCAGGCAGTATGGGCACCAGAGCAGGACACCTGCCGTACGCGAGGCGTTCAGACCGCGGTCGCCCGGGCGATCATGGTCCGCAACGCGCATGAAATGGTGTTGTGGTGGGATGCTCAGGTGCCCCGACCGTCCCCGAGGCGTGGGAGCAGGCGACCTGACCAGCAAGGATGGGTGGAAGCGGAAGATGGACAAGCAGCAGGAGTTCGTGCTCCGGACACTGGAGGAGCGGGACATCCGGTTCGTTCGGCTGTGGTTCACGGACGTGCTGGGCTTCCTCAAGTCGGTGGCCGTGGCTCCGGCCGAGCTGGAGCAGGCCTTCGACGAGGGCATCGGCTTCGACGGCTCGGCCATCGAGGGCTTCGCCCGTGTGTACGAGTCGGACATGATCGCCAAGCCGGACCCGTCGACGTTCCAGGTGCTGCCGTGGCGTGCGGAGGCCCCCGGCACGGCCCGCATGTTCTGCGACATCCTGATGCCGGACGGCTCCCCGTCCTTCGCGGACCCGCGCTACGTCCTCAAGCGCGCCCTCGCGAAGACCTCCGACCTGGGCTTCACCTTCTACACCCACCCGGAGATCGAGTTCTTCCTGCTGAAGGACCGCCCGCTGGACGGCTCGCGCCCCACCCCGGCCGACAACTCCGGCTACTTCGACCACACCCCGCAGAACGTCGGCATGGACTTCCGCCGCCAGGCGATCACCATGCTGGAGTCGATGGGCATCTCGGTCGAGTTCTCCCACCACGAGGGCGCCCCCGGCCAGCAGGAGATCGACCTGCGCTACGCCGACGCGCTCTCCACGGCCGACAACATCATGACGTTCCGCCTGGTCATGAAGCAGGTCGCGCTGGAGCAGGGCGTCCAGGCGACGTTCATGCCCAAGCCCTTCTCCGAGCACCCCGGCTCCGGCATGCACACACACCTCTCCCTCTTCGAGGGCGACCGCAACGCGTTCTACGAGTCGGGTTCGGAGTACCAGCTCTCGAAGGTCGGCCGCTCCTTCATCGCGGGCCTGCTGAAGCACGCTGCGGAGATCTCCGCCGTCACCAACCAGTGGGTCAACTCCTACAAGCGCATCTGGGGCGGCTCGGAGCGCACCGCGGGCGCCGGCGGCGAGGCCCCCTCGTACATCTGCTGGGGCCACAACAACCGCTCCGCCCTCGTCCGCGTCCCGATGTACAAGCCCGGCAAGACCGGCTCCGCACGCGTCGAGGTCCGATCCATCGACTCGGGCGCGAACCCGTACCTGGCCTACGCCCTGCTCCTGGCCGCAGGCCTGAAGGGCATCGAAGAGGGCTACGAGCTCCCGCCCGGCGCCGACGACGACGTCTGGGCCCTCTCCGACGCCGAGCGCCGCGCGATGGGCATCGAGCCCCTGCCCCAGAACCTCGGCGAGGCCCTCACTCTCATGCAGCGCAGCGAACTGGTCGCCGAGACCCTCGGCGAACACGTCTTCGACTTCTTCCTGCGCAACAAGAAGTCGGAGTGGGAGGAGTACCGCTCCGAGGTCACCGCCTTCGAGCTCCGCAAGAACCTGCCGGTGCTGTAGACGCAGGTCGAAGCGGGCATCCCGCCAGAACGACACGTAGGGCCGACGGTCACTGACCGTCGGCTCTACGGCGTTCACGGCGCCGTATCAGATCATGTGCGGCCGTTACCGGACGGAGCCGCGGTGGCGAGGGCCCGAGTTCTACTCGGCGGCAGGAAGCGGCGATGTGGTCGCGGCCACCCAGCCCAGGTAAGCCTCGGCCCCGGCCACGGCGGCCACCGCGAAGACCTCCGGGTTCTTCCACGGATGGTGTGCCACGAGGTGAGCTTCCAGTTCGGTGAACCGATCAGGGTGGGTCTTCAGCAGAAGCTGCCACTCCTCCCCGGGCCACCGCCTGCTCGCAGGTCTCAGCCAGGAACGGGCGATACCGGTCGGTCCGGCACCCGGCCGACGGTGAATCCGTCACCGTCCTGGAACTCGATCAGCACCCCACTGTCAGCGAGGTGGATCCAGCTTTCCGGAGAGCAGTCCAACAGCGTCTCGGCGTGGATTGCCACCATGTTGGCATCCAGGGCGACCGAGGGTGCTGCGAGATTGCTCCAGAACACGACTGCGAGCTCACGTTTGTCCCCGTAGTCGTGCACCAGTCTGCGCAGCTCCGCACCATCGAAAGCGGTGGATCGCTCAAGAACTTCAACGCCATCCCAGTCCAGCCGAGTCGATCCCACCGCACCGAAGCGGCTCAAGCTGACTCCAGCACATGCACGGTCCTCCTCGTACGAGAGCACGACCGCGGAATCGCCGATCGCGGCCAGGACCTCAGCGATTGCCTCAGGGTGCGTCCCGTAGCCGCTTCCGGCGGTCAAGACATCCTCCATACCGGGCCAGTCCCGGTTGACGGCCGGGCATGCTCGTCATCGTGAGCGCCTAGGGCAGCGACCAGGACTTGAACGTCACCGACGCCACCGGGACCGGTGTCGAGGTGGACGTGGCCACCAACTTGATGAACGGCACCGCAAGGCAGAGAAGGGGCACATCGTGGCTGGGGCGGTCGGATGACGGGTTCCTGGGGGCACTGGACGGATTTGGGGGTGCCCGGAAGCCACCTGGGCACCTTTCAGGCTGCTCGTTATCGTGGAGCATCACACACTCACTCGGGGGACTGTCTGTGATCGAGCTCGGCGTGCTGTTCGGTCTGTTGGTGGCAGCGGTACTGGTCCTGCTCTGCGTGCTCCTGCGCCGAAGAAACGGCAACACGGAGAACGTCGACGGTCGCCTGATCGAGCAAGCACGGCGGCTGCAGGCGCACAACGACAGGGTCTCCTACAACGCCGCCTCAGTGCACGGCTCTTCGCCCACCATGACCGACCACTACCGCCCCTGACCCCACGGGGACCAGGGGAGCTGAGCGAGAACTCGGAGAACACGCAGGTCAGCGTTCCGCCAGGCCAGGTCCGGACGTTCTTCGCCCGCGCGCCGCGCGCCGCGCGCCGCGCGTCGCGCGCCGCCGTCGGTGAGGGTCGGCTCAGGCCGCGGACTTGGCGGTGACGCGGGCGCGCAGGGCATCGCGGACGGTGGGCCATTCGTCGGCGAGCAGGCTGTAGTACAGGGAGTCGCGGCGAGTGCCGTCCGGGCGGCGCATATGGCTGCGCAGGGTGCCTTCGTGTACCAGGCCGAGGCGGGCCAGGGCCCGCTGGGAGCGCACGTTGAGGTTGTCGGTGCGCAGGGCCAGCCGAGCCAGGCGCAGGTCCTCGAAGGCGTGCGTGAACAGCAGCAGTTTGGACTCGACGTTGTAGGGGCCGCCCCAGCAGGAACGGTCGAACCAGGTCGCGCCGATCTCGGTGCGGCTCTCGGCCAGGTCGAGGTCGTACATGCTGGTTGAACCGATCACCGTGCCGTCGTCACGGCGCTGCACCGTGAAGCAGCGCCGTGTCGGGTCGGCGGTCATCTCGCCGAGCCACTCGCGCAGTTGGGCCACGGTCTCGGGTCGTGCCCGGGGCATCCACCGCCAGACCTCGGGGTCGGACGCCGACGGGAAGAGAGCCTCGGCGTGGTCGGGAGACAGACGGACGAGGCGGACGACAGTGCCCTCAAGCGGCTGGTTGATCACCAAAACAGAATAGATCCGGTGACCAGTGACGATCTCCTCCTCATGGGCCTCCTCGTCCTCATGGGCCTCCTCGCTGGAGTGCGACAGGGGTCGTACGGCGTCAAGCCGTCACCTTCGTGATGAACGCCGCCAGGTTCGTCACCGTTCGTTGGATCTTTTCCTCCAGCGTGAGTGACTCGTGGAGGCGGGCGCCGGCGCCCGCGTCCTTCTTGCCTCGTACGTACAGGGAGCAGGAGAGGTCGCTGCATATGTAGGCGCCGACCGAGTTGCCCTGCTGGCCGGCCTTGCCCGCCTTCGGGGCGACCATCAGGGAGACACCGCCCGTGTGGGTGGTCAGGCACATCGAGCACATGCTGCGCCGGGTCTGCCAGGAGGTGGGGCTGGGGCTGCGCAGGACCAGGGCCTTGGGGTGGCCGTTCAGTTCGAGGACGAGGTAGGTGCGTTCGGGGGACTGGGCGTCTCGCCAGCCGAGGTAGTCCAGGTCGTCCCAGGGGCGGTCGGTCAGATCGCGCGGGACGGACAGGCGCTTCGCCTCGCCCTTGGTGCAGTTCACGAACGCGGCGCGGATCTCTTGTTCGGTCAGCGGTTTCATGAGAGTCATGGTAAATTGCCTAAAGGTGTTAGGCAAATGCATGGTTGCTGATGGTGAATGGGAGGAAGGTTATGGTGCGCGTCGGGTTGACCACGGAGCGTCTGGTCCTCGCGGGGGCCGAGCTGGCCGACGAGGTCGGCTTCGAACAGGTGACCGTCTCGGAGCTCGCCAGACGCTTCGACGTGAAGGTCGCGAGCCTGTACTCGCACGTGAAGAACTCCCAGGACCTCAAGACCCGGATCGCCCTGCTCGCCCTGGAGGAACTCGCCGACCGGGGCGCCGCCGCGCTGGCCGGGCGGGCCGGCAAGGACGCCCTGGCCGCTCTCGCGAACGTCTACCGCGACTACGCCAGGGAGCATCCCGGCCGCTACGCCGCCGCCCAGTTCAGGCTCGACCCGGAAGCGGCCGCAGCCAGCGCCGGTGGGCGGCACGCGCAGATGACGCGGGCGATCCTGCGTGGTTACGAGCTGACGGAGCCGGACCAGACGCACGCCGTTCGGCTGCTGGGCAGCTTCTTCCACGGCTACGTCAGCCTGGAGATGGGGGGAGGGTTCAGCCACAGCGCCCCCGATACGCAGGAGACCTGGGTGCGGATGCTGGACGCCCTCGACGCGCTGCTGCGGAACTGGCCCGCGAGCGCGACAGCAACAGCAACCGCGCCCGCATCCGCCCCTGATCGTCCCGCCGGGATCGTCCCTCCGGTCGATTCCGGCACCCGAGAGTCCTGATGGAGACACCGAAGCCATGACCACCGACCACGACTGGATCACCACGACCGTCACCGCCGACCTCCTGCGCGGCGCCCTCGACCTGGAGCCCACCGAACACGGTGTCCTCCCGCACCGGCTGCCCGCCCGGGCCCGCAGACAGATCCCCGACGGACAGCTCGCCATGGCCGAGACCCAGCCCTCCGGCGTACGGCTGGTCTTCCGTACCCGAGCCACCGCCGTCGAGCTGGACACGTTGCCCACCAAGCTCGCCTACGTGGGTGCGCCGCCCCGTCCGGACGGGGTGTACGAGTTGGTCGTCGACGGCCGGCCGGCGGGGCAGGCGAGCGTGATCGGCGGCAACGCGATGACCATCGACATGGCCACCGGAGCGGCCTCGACCCGGCCGGGATCGGTCGGTACCCTCCGTTTCGACGGTCTGTCCGACGGCGTCAAGGACGTCGAGATCTGGCTGCCGCACAACGAGACCACCGAACTGGTCGCCCTGCGCACCGACGCCCCCGTCGAGCCCGTGCCGGACCGGGGACGCAAGGTGTGGCTGCATCACGGCAGCTCGATCAGTCACGGTTCCGACGCCGCCGGGCCCACCTCCACCTGGCCCGCGCTCGCCGCCTCCCTCGCCGGTGTGGAACTGATCAACCTGGGGCTGAGCGGGAGCGCTCTGCTCGATCCGTTCACCGCGCGGGCCATGAGGGACACCGCCGCCGACCTGATCAGCGTCAAGATCGGGATCAATCTGGTCAACGCCGATGCGATGCGGTTGCGTGCCTTCGGCCCGGCGGTGCACGGCTTTCTCGACACCGTCCGTGAGGGGCATCCCACCACGCCGCTGTTGGTCGTCTCGCCTCTTCTCTGTCCCATCCATGAGGACACGCCAGGGCCCAGCGCCCCGGACTTCTCCGATCTCGGTGCCGGGCGACTGCGGTTCCTGGCCGCGGGGGATCCGGCGGAGCGCGCGAGCGGGAAACTGACGTTGCGTGTCATCCGCGACGAGCTGGCCCGGATCGTGGAGCAGCGGGCGGCCGAGGACCCGAACCTGCACTACCTGGACGGCCTGGACCTCTACGGTGAGGCCGACTTCGCCGAGTTGCCGCTGCCCGACCAGCTCCACCCGGACGCCGCCACCCATCGCCGTATCGGCGAACGCTTCGCCGAGCTGGCCTTCACCACCCAGGGCGCCTTCGCCTGCTTCACGTAGGCCTTTGTCTGGTTCGCGTACGCCGTCACCTGGTTCGCGTACGCCGTCGTCTAGTTCACGTACGCGGGAGACACCGCCGCGGTGCTGATGCGCCGCGGCTTTCCCGTGCCGTCGGACGGGACGGTGTAGAGGTCGGCTCCGTAGTCGCCGGGGAGGGCGTAGACGATCGTGCGGTCGTCGCGCCAGACCACCTGGTCGTCGACGCTGCGGGGCTCGGCCAGCGGGGTTTCGCGCATCGTGCGCAGGTCGAGGACGTACAGGTGCCAGGGGGCGTCCTTCGACAGGCCCGGCACGCGCTTCTTGTAGGCGACGCGCGTGCCGTCGGGGGAGAGGGACGGGCATTCGACGTTGGTGTGGAGGGTCGTGAGGGTGCGGGTCCGGAGGTCTCCTCGGACGAGGTACGCCCTGCCCTTCGTCGCCAGCGTCGCGTAGAACGTGCGGTCGTCGGCCGCGAACGTGACGCCCCAGAAGTTGACGTCCGCCGCGTGGTACGTCCTGCCGTCCTTGACGACGCGGAACGCCTCCAAGGAGGGGGTCAGTTTCCCTGTTCTCGTGTCCACGATCGCCGCGCGTGTGGAGAAGTTCGTACCCGCGTACGAGTCGCCGCCGACGAAGGCCGTCCACGCGGCGTACCGGCCGCTGGGGGAGACGCGGGCGCGGGACGGGATGCCGGGGACGTCGTAGCGGGCCGTCTCGCGCAGGCGCGCGTCGAGGATGACGGCCCGGTAGGTGTCCTGGACCGGGCCGTGCACCGACTGGAGGCAGACGCCGGTGCCCGCGGCCGCGTAGAAGCGGAGGCATTTGACCTTCGACGCCGTTCGGGGCCCCGAGGGGTTCGATGCCGGGACCGTCGTCAGTTCGTCGCGGTGCGGACCCCAGGCCATGTTCCGGAAGATCATGCGGCTCCCGGACCCGGTGGTGAGCGCGACCGTGCCCGCGGCGATCCTCGGGCCGCCGGGCTGGGCCTGGTTCTTGCGGTCCGCGCGGGCCGAGGCGTGCAGGACGGAGGCCGTGGCCACGCCCGCCAGGACGATCAGCGCCGAGATCAGGACCAGGATGCGGGTACGGAGGGTCATGCGAGGCCTTCTGAAGGAGCGGAGGGGGTGGGACGGCGGAGCGTGAGCGCGAACAGGGCGCAGAGCGCCAGCGCCACCGTCGACGCCGTGAGCGCCGTACGGTCGCCCCAAGCCGTCCACGCCGCGCCGAAGCCGAGCGAGCAGACGAAACGGGCCAGGGCCTGGCCCGTCTGGACGAGGGCGAGACCGGACGAGCGCAGTTCCTCGGGCACGCTCTCCGAGGCCACCGCCATCAGTACGCCGTCGGTGGCGGCGTAGAAGCAGCCGTGCAGGAGCAGGACGGCGTAGGGCAGTGCCGTTCCGTGCCAGGAGGTGAGCAGGAGGGCGTACGCGAGGAGCAGGGCGCCGTGGCCGGCCAGGAACACCCGCCAGCGGCCGACCCGGTCCGCGAGGCGGCCGAGCGGGACGGCCAGGAGCAGGAACGCCGCCGCCGTGCCGAGAGGCAGCAGCGCGAACCAGCGGTCCGTTACGCCCAGGCGGCGCTGGAGGAGCAGGTAGACGAAGGAGTCGCTGACCGTCGCGAGGCCCAGGAGGAGCGCGCAGAGGGTGACGCGGCGCAGGTCGGGGCGGGCGAGGAGGGCGAGGGCCGCGCGGAGCGTGGGGCGAGGTGCGGTCTCCCCGGGGGCTCCCGCCGGTGCCGCCTCCGTTCCTGCCCAGGTCGCTGTCGCACGCACACCGTTCGGCACGAACAGCACCAGGACCAGTACGCCCACCACCGCCACGCAGAAGCTCACCGTGAACACCGCGTCGTACCCGTCGACCGTGGCCCGCAGGATCAGGAAGGCCACGAGGGGACCGAACAGCGCGCCCGCCGTGTCCATCGCCCGGTGCACGCCGAACGCCCGGCCCCGTGTCTCCGGCGTGCTCGACAGTGAGATCAGCGCGTCGCGCGGGGCCGTGCGCAGGCCCTTGCCGGTGCGGTCGGCGGCCAGGACCAGGCCGATCGGGGTGAGCGTGTGGGCCAGGAGCAGCAGGGGTTTGCAGGCCGCCGAGAGGGCGTAGCCGAAGCCCGCCACCCACTTGTGGCGGCCCCCGCCGCGGTCGGCCAGGTGGCCCCCGATCAGCCGGACGAGTGCCGAGAAGCCGTTGTAGATGCCGTCCAGGAGGCCGAAGCCCAGCGGGGACAGGCCGAGGCCCGTCACCAGGTACAGAGGCAGTACCGCCGTGACCATCTCCGAGGAGACGTCGGTGATGAGACTGACCGCACCGAGCGCCAGCACGGTGGGCGCGACCGCGGCACGGCGCCGTCCGGCACGAAGCCGGACGGCGCCTTCCGCGGACGCCGCACTCGTGGAGGCGCGGCTGTCCGCCACGTACATCTCAGGACGTCCAGATGCCGGTGATGTCCTTGCCGGAGGCGGCGTTGCCCGCGTGTGTCGACAGGCCCTGCGAGTCCTCCAGGGTGCGCAGCAGGTCGTAGTGGTTGTAGGTGGTCGAGCTGGTGGATCCCGCGGTCACCTGCTGGCCGTAGAACACGGTCGGGATCTTGTTGCCGCTGAGCCGGTTGTCCTCGTCGAAGGTGAC
The DNA here is from genome assembly GCF_042885015.1 of Streptomyces sp. NPDC058086. Classification (NCBI taxonomy): domain Bacteria; kingdom Bacillati; phylum Actinomycetota; class Actinomycetes; order Kitasatosporales; family Streptomycetaceae; genus Streptomyces; species Streptomyces sp. NPDC058086. The sequence goes on from NZ_JBHVST010000016.1 coordinate 129,019, forward strand.
GACGAGGAGGCTGTTGTGGGTCTTGGCCCAGGTCGCGTACGCGCCCAGCTTGTTCTTCAGCCAGGTGTCACCGGTCGACACCGAGCAGTCGTGCATGTCGCTGCACAGGTTGGGGACCACGAAGGAGACCTGCGGAAGCGTCGTGTAGTCCGTCGGGAACTGGGTGAAGGTCTTCGCGGACGACGTCGGTACGTTGCTGAAGCCGAACCACGGGTTGTGCTTCTGCGCGTAGTTGCCGCTGCTGCACGTCGTGGAGCCCTGGCTGGGCAGCGTCTCGTTGTAGCTGGCCCAGGTCCTGCCCGCCGCGATCACCTCGGAGGCGAGGTTCGCGGCGGAGGAGAAGCCGGGGGTGACACAGCTGTCGTCGGTGACGCCCTGGGTGGAGCCGGAGAAGAGGGCGTAGTAGTTGGGCTGACTCGGGTGCGTCTCGGCGTACGACGAGGTGAGGTTGGCGCCGCCGGTCCTGAGCGAGTTGATGTAAGGGGCGCTGGAGGAGCCGATCACCTGGCTGTACGCGTGGTTCTCGAAGACCACGACGACCACGTGGTCCGGGGTCGGCACCCCGGCCGCGGCGTGCGCGGTGGTGGAGCCGCCGAGGCCGGTCCACAGGCCCACCGCGGCTGCGGTGAAGGCGAGGGCGGACGCCACGACGGCACGACTGCGGCGGTACACGGTTCTGCCGGACACTTCAGACCTCCGGTGGGGGGAAGGCGACGGTGGCGGTGCGGACAGAGCATGCACACGCCAACATTCCCCTGTGTCAAGCCGCCCAACCGGCGGGGTGAAGACCTGATGAACTGCTTACCTTCCGGCCTGCGCGGTCGCCGCCACCCCGCCCGCCTTCTTACCTTTCCTGCTCTCCTCGCCGCTCGCCGGGGCACTCCCGAGGACACCTCCTACGGAAGCCGATTCCGGCGCGGGGCGCCACCGCGGGGACCGGGGTTAGGCTCAGGCTCGTACGACCTTGATCGGACCGGTCGTGCGACCTGATCCGACGGGAGGGCCGAGGATGATGGCGCCGGGGCGCAGGAGCAGTACCTTCACGCGGCTGCTGCGACACGGCTTCACCGATCCGTCGGCCGCCGAGCGCCTCCTGGACGGCGCGGAGCTCGAGCCCATACGGTCCGATCCGGTGCTCCTCGACGCGCTCGGCGCCACCGCCGATCCCGATCTCGCGCTGCTCGGGCTCGTCCGGCTCGTCGAGGCGCAGGACGGCCATATCGCCGAGCGGGAACTCCTCGACACCCTGATCGCGGCCAAGCCGCTGCGCGACCGGCTGCTCGGTGTCCTCGGTGCCTCCGCCGCCCTCGCCGACCACCTCGCCCGGCACCCGAGCGACTGGCAGGCGCTCGTGACGTACGAGCCGCAGGACCTCCACCCCGGGGTACGGGAATTCGAGCGGGGGCTGGCGCAGGCGACCGATCCCGTCGCCCTGCGCGTCGCCTACCGGCGCTGTCTGCTGTCCATCGCCGCACGTGACGTGTGCGGCACCACCGACCTCGCCCAGACCGCCGCCGAACTCGCCGACCTCGCCACGGCCACCCTGCGCGCCGCGCTCGCCATCGCCAGGAGCGCCGCGCCCGACGACGCCGCGCTGTGCCGGCTCGCGGTGATCGCGATGGGGAAGTGCGGGGGGCACGAACTGAACTACGTGTCCGACGTCGATGTCATCTTCGTGGGGGAGGCGGTGGAAGGGGCTGATGAGCGCAAGGCGCTGCAGGCTGCCACCCGGCTCGCCTCCCACATGATGCGGATCTGTTCCGAGACCACCGTCGAGGGCAGCATCTGGCCCGTCGACGCGAACCTGCGGCCCGAGGGGCGCAACGGGCCGCTTGTACGGACCCTGAGCAGCCACCTCGCCTATTACCAGCGGTGGGCCAAGACCTGGGAGTTCCAGGCCCTGTTGAAGGCTCGGCCCGTGGCCGGGGACCTCGGGCTCGGCGAGGAGTACGTGGCCACGCTGGCGCCCCTGGTGTGGCACGCCGCAGAGCGGGAGAACTTCGTCGCCGACGTACAGAAGATGCGCCGGCGGGTCGTGGAGAACATTCCGGTCGCCGAGATCGAGCGCGAGCTGAAGCTCGGACCGGGGGGACTGCGCGATGTCGAATTCGCCGTGCAGCTCCTCCAGTTGGTGCACGGGCGGGCCGACACCTCGCTGCGCAGCGGGACCACGCTGGATGCGTTGGGGGCGCTCGCGGCCGGTGGGTATGTCGGGCGGGCCGACGCCGTGCAGCTCGACGACGCCTATCGGTTTCTGCGAACCATGGAGCACCGGATACAGCTCTACCGGCTGCGGCGGACTCATCTGGTGCCCGAGGGCGATGCCGATCTGCGGCGCATCGGGCGCTCGCTCGGCCTTCGGGCCGATCCCGTCGTCGAGTTGAACCGTGAGTGGAAGCGCCATGCGGCTGTCGTACGGCGGCTGCACGAGAAGTTGTTCTACCGGCCGCTGCTGGACGCCGTGGCCCAACTCGCCCCGGGCGAGAGCCGGCTGAGTCCGACCGCGGCGCGGGAGCGGCTCGTCGCCCTCGGATACGCCGATCCGGCCGCGGCGCTGCGGCATTTGGAGGCGCTGGCTTCCGGGGTTTCGCGCAAGGCCGCGATTCAGCGGACCCTGCTGCCCGTGCTGTTGGGGTGGTTCGCCGATTCGGCCGACCCTGACGCCGGGTTGCTGAACTTCCGCAAGGTCTCGGACGCCCTGGGCAAGACCCCCTGGTATCTGCGGCTGTTGAGGGACGAAGGGGCCGCGGCGGAGAACCTGGCGCGTGTGCTGTCGGCCGGGCGGCTCGCTCCCGACCTGTTGATGCGGGCGCCGGAGGCCGTCGCGCTGCTCGGTGACGGGGACGGCGGCGGCCTCGAACCGCGCGGCCGTGCCCATCTGGAGCAGGAGATCCTCGCCGCGGTGAGGCGGGCCGACGGGGGCGAGCAGGCGGTGACCGCCGCGCGTGGTGTGCGGCGGCGGGAGCTGTTCCGTACGGCCGCCGCGGACATCGTCGCCTCGTACGGCACCGAGGAGACACCCGCCGTCGCCGATCAGGGCGCGCTGGTGGATCAGGTGGGCGGTGCGGTGTCCGACCTGACGGCGGCGACGCTGGCGGGGACCCTTCGGGCCGTGGTGCGGGACAGGTGGGGGGACACGCTGCCCACGCGGTTCGCCGTCATCGGGATGGGGCGGTTCGGGGGGCACGAGCTCGGTTACGGGTCCGACGCGGATGTGCTGTTCGTGCACGAGCCCCGGGAAGGTGTCGACGAGCAGGAGGCATCTCGGGCGGCCAACGCGGTTGTCTCGGAGATGCGGCGGTTGCTTCAGGTGTCCAGCGCGGATCCGCCCTTGCTGATCGACGCCGATCTGCGGCCCGAGGGGAAGTCCGGGCCTTTGGTGCGGACGCTGAACTCCTACGAGGCCTACTACCGGCGGTGGTCGCTGGTGTGGGAGTCGCAGGCCCTCCTGCGGGCCGAGTTCGTCGCGGGGGACGAGGACCTGGGGCGGCGGTTCATCGACTTGGTCGATCCGTTGCGGTATCCCGCGGAGGGGCTCGGTGACGACGCCGTACGGGAGATCCGGCGGCTGAAGGCCCGGATGGAGTCGGAGCGGATGCCCCGCGGGGCCGATCCGACGCTGCACACCAAGCTGGGGCGGGGCGGACTGTCCGACGTGGAGTGGACCGTGCAGCTGTTCCAGTTGCAGCACGGGTGGGCGGAGCCGGGGCTGCGGACCACTCGGACACGGGAGGCCCTGGGCGCGGTGTGCGCGGCGGAGCTGGTGTCCGGGGAGGACGCGGCCATCCTGGACGAGGCGTGGGTGCTGGCGACGCGGGTGCGCAACGCGGTGATGCTGGTACGGGGGCGGGCCGGGGACACGTTTCCCTCCGACGGGCGTGAACTCGCCGCGGTCGGGCGGTACTTGGGGTACGGGCCCGGGCATGTCGGCGACATGCTCGAGGACTACCGGCGGACCACTCGGCGGGCTCGGGCCGTGGTGGAGGTGCTGTTCTACGGGGCGTGAGCCTTGGGGGTCTGGGGTCTGGGGTCTGGGGTCTGGGGTCTGGGGTCTGGGGCCGGGGGCCGGGGGCCAAGGGGCTGCGGCTTGGGGTTTGGGTGTGTGCGGCTCGGTGGGCGGGTCGGGGCCGTGCCGGTACGTCAGCCCGTCGCCGCCGGATCAGGCGTTGCCCTGTGGGGAGCCGCTTCCAGACCCGGACGTAAGCGACGGGCTTCGACGTACCGGCACGGCCCCTTCCGTCCGGGGGCGGGTGCGGGTGGCTGCCACTCCGGCCAGGACCACCGCCATGCCCGCCAGGGTGCGGAGGCCGAGCGTCTCGTTCAGGACCAGGGCGCCGAGCGTCACCGAGACCACGGGGAGCAGGTAGCCGACCGTGGCCGCGCTGGTGGGGCCCTCCTCGGCGATCATGCGGTAGTTGAGGTAGAAGGTCAGGCCGGTGGAGAAGACGCCGAGGACGGTGACCGCCAGCAGGGCCGTGGTGTCGGGGTGGGTGGGGGCCGCCGTGGGGAGGGCCAGGGTCGTCCAGGCCGTGGCCATGAGGAGTTGGGCCGCCGATACGGCCAGGGGGGCGCCGCGGGGGGTGAGGTGGCGGGCCATGTAGGTGAAGGCGATCGCATAGCTCGCCGCGGCGGCCAGGAGGGCTCCGGCGCCCCAGCCGGCCAGGCCGTCGTGCTGCCAGGGGGCGAAGATCAGCAGGACACCCGCGAAGCCGAGGAACAGGCCGGTCAGGCGCAGGGGGTGGAGGGAGCGGTCCGTGCCGAGGGCCGCGCCCAGGAGGAGCGACCAGAGGGGAGTGGTCGCGTTCATGACGCCCGCGATCCCCGAGTCGACCGTCTGCTCGCCGAGCGCGAAGAGGGCGAAGGGGATCGCGTTGCAGAACAGCGCCGCGACGGTCACATGGAGCCAGAGGGCGCGGGAGCGGGGGAGGCGCTGACGCGCCCCGCGGGCCAGGAGCAGGAGGACCGCCGTGCCCAGGGCGCAGCGCGTGAGGGTCAGGTGGGCGGGGGACATGCCGTGGTCCAGGGCCAGTTTGATCCAGAGGAAGCCCGAGCCCCAGAGGAGCGCCAGGGTGGCCATGCGAAGAGAGGACCGGAGAGAGGAAGGGAGGGGGGAACGGAGGGGGGAGGCGGCTTGGGGGCTTGGCATGCGTCCTACGGTCCCTGGGTTTTGAGTTGAGGACAAGTGAAGGGTTTTGCATGCACTGTTAAGGTGTGCTTCATGCTTGATGTGCGGCGTATGCAGGTGCTGCGGGCTGTGGTCAGCAGCGGGTCGGTGACGGCGGCCGCGGCGGATCTGGGGTACACGCCGTCCGCCGTCAGTCAGCAGATCGGGGCGCTGGAGAAGCAGGCGGGGACCGAGCTGCTGGAGCGGGTCGGGCGCGGGGTGCGGCCCACCGCGGCGGGGCTGCTGCTGACCGAGTACGCGGACGCCATCGGGCGGCAGGTCGCCGAGGCGGAGACCGCCCTCGCGGATCTGCGGGCGGGGCGGACGGGGCGGCTCGCGGTGCGGTACTTCGCCACGGCCGGGGCCGCGCTGGTCGCTCCCGCCGTTGCGCGGTTTCGGCGCGAACACCCCGGCGTGCGGGTGGAGTTGAAGCTGATCGATGTGGAGGATCCGCTGCCCGACGTGAAGGAGGGGCGGGCCGATCTCGCCCTCGTGGTGCGGGCCGACGGTACCGGTCCCGAGGGCATACGGCTGGTGCGGCTGCTCGATGATCCGTACCGGGTCGTGCTGCCCAGGGGGCATCGGCTCGCGGGGCGGCGGCTGCTCGAACTGGCGGAACTGGCCGATGAGCCGTGGGTCGGGAGCGAGTGGCCGGGGCCCTGTCTCGACGCGCAGTTGGACGCCTGTGCGGCTGCCGGGTTCCGGCCCTCGTTCGCGGTGCAGAGCGAGGACTACGCCACCGCTCAGGGGTTCGTGGCGGCCGGGCTCGGAGTGAGTCTGATTCCCCGGCTCGGGCTGGGGAGTCGGCACCCTGGTGTGGTGGTGCGGAAGGTGCGCGCTCCTGAGCCGGTGCGGGTTCTGCACGCGGCGGTGCGGGAAGCGGCTCCCGGTGCCGCGGAACGGCCGGCGTTGCGCGGGCTGCTGGACGCGCTCCGGGGCGCGGCGCACCCCGACCGGTGACGGCTCATGCCGACCGGTGACGGCTCACGCCGGGCGGTGATCGCTCACGCCGGCTGCAAGGCCCTCGCGTGGGTCAGGAATCCCTCCAGCGCCAGTTCGAACGCCCGGTCCGCGCGGCCCTCGCCCACCGCGTCCAGTGCCGCCGCGAGGCGCGGTGTCGTCGTCTCGTCCGGGAGTTCCCACATGGTCTCGGGGGCCGCCAGGTCCAGGGCCGAGCCGAGGACCAGGTTCTCCAGGGCGGTGATCATCGGCATGACGTCGGGCAGGGGGAAGCCGGCGTCGAGCAGGAGGGTGACCGCGCGCTCGTACTGCTCCAGGACGCGGGGCGCTCGTACGGGTGAGGTGGTCAGGAGCGGGATCGTCTTCGGGTGCGCGGCGAAGGCGGCGCGGTAGGAGCGCGCCCAGGCGGCCAGGGCCGTGTCCCAGGGGCCGTCGCCGCGGAGGGCGTGCTGCCGGTGCGGCTGCGGTTCGCGCCCTGGTGCATGCCGGGCGCCGACCGGGAGGCCCTGGACGGGCTCGTCGCGCTCCAAGGGCGGCGGGGGCGGCACTGGAGGGTCGGCGGGGTCAAGTTCTTCATGGACGGGACCGTCGAAGGCGGCACGGCGTGGCTGGAGCACGCGGACTGTCACGGGCAGGGCACCGAGGCGTTCTGGCCCGATCCCGAGGCGTACAGCGCCGCTGTACGGCATCTGCACGCCGCCGGGGTCCTACGGCCACCCACGCGATCGGGGACGCGGCCGTGCGGCATGTGCTCGACACCGTGGAGGGCCTTGGGGACAGTGGTCGGTTCGTTCACCGGATCGAGCACGTGGAGACCGTGCCGGACGACACGCTCGCCCGGTTCGCGCGACTCGGGACCGAGCGGGCCGGGCGGGCATGGCGGATCCGCGCTGCGGGAGGCCGGTGCCGTGGTCGCCCTCGGCTCGGACTGGCCGATCGCCCCGTACCGACGCCCGGGGGGTGCTCGCGACCGCCCGGGAGCCCCTGGGTGCCGCTGCCGCCGGGGGCGGCCTCAGCGGGATCCAGGCGCTGGAGGGCTGCACGACGCACGCGGCCCTCGCCGCGGGGGAGGGCCACGAGACGGGGCGTATCGCTCCCGGGCTGCGGGCGGACCTCACGGCCTTCGGCCTCGATCCGGTGGCCGCACCGGCGGACGAGCTGGCCCAGGCGCCGGTACGGCTGACGGTGACGGGCGGGCACGTGGTGCACCGCGGGGACTGAGCCGGAGGCGGACAGCGCACGGGCCCGTCGATGATCGACGGGCCCGTGCGACGAGAGCTCCGGGTGTCAGGCCTCCAGCGGCACCAGGGCCGCGCCACGCGTCCCGGGAACCCAGCGGGGCAGGGTGTGGGGCAGGGCCCCGTACCAGAGGCGGGCGACCGTGAAGCCGAAGGCCAGGCACAGCATGCCGCCCACCGCGTCCAGCCAGAAGTGGTTGGCGGTGGAGACGATGACCAGCAGCGTGGCCGCCGGGTAGAGCAGGCCCAGGACGCGGACCCACGGCACCGAGGCCAGGGCGAAGATGGTCAGACCGCACCACAGGGACCAGCCGATGTGCATCGACGGCATCGCGGCGTACTGGTTCGACATGTGCTTGAGGTCCCCGGAGGCCATGGAACCCCACGTGTGGTGGACGACGACCGTGTCGACGAAGTCGCCGCCGTTCATCAGGCGGGGCGGGGCGAGCGGGAAGAAGTAGTAGCCGAGCAGGGCCACCGCCGTGGTGGCGAAGAGCGCGAGGCGTGCCGCCGCGTACCGGCCGGGGTGGCTGCGATACAGCCACACCAGGACCCCGAGCGTCACGACGAAGTGCAGCGTCGCGTAGTAGTAGTTCATCCCGATGATCAGCCATGTCACCGAGTTCACGGCGTGGTTGACCGACTGCTCGACGGCGATCCCGAGGTGGTGCTCCATGCGCCACAGCCAGTCGGCGTTGCTCAGCGCCTCCTGCTTCTGCTCGGGCACGGCGTTGCGGATCAGTGAGTACGTCCAGTAACTCACGGCGATGAGCAGGATCTCGAACCAGAAGCGGGGGCGACGCGGGGTGCGCAGCCGGCGCAGAAACGCCTTCCCCGCGTTCTCCTCCGCGACGGGGCGTGGAGCGGCCCGGTCCTGGCCTTCCAGTGTCGTCACGGTCGTCTCACCCATAGGCACAAAGTCTGCCAGAAAAGCGTTCCGCGACCGATCATCCCCTGGTCTGGTCCTGGCCGCACGTTCTACGACGGGAGGAGTCCTACGCGCAACGTATGCGCTCCTCCTTAGGGACGATTCCGGTCCCCAGGGGCCGAAGCGGTCGAACCACGCACCACCAGCTCCGGCATGAACACGAACTCACTGTGCGGCGCCGGAGTTCCACCGATCTCCTCCAGCAACGTCCGCACCGCCGCCTGACCCATGGCCGGGACCGGCTTGCGTATCGTCGTCAGGGGCGGGTCGGTGAAGGCGATCAGAGGGGAGTCGTCGAAGCCGACGACCGATATGTCCTTCGGCACCTCCAGGCCCCGCTGACGCGCCGCCCGTATCGCACCGAGAGCCATCATGTCGCTCGCGCAGACCACCGCCGTGCACCCCCGGTCCATGAGGGCGGTGGCCGCGGCCTGACCGCCCTCCAGGGTGTACAACGAGTGCTGGACCAGTCGCTCCTCGATGTCGACCGGGCTCAACCCCAACTGCTCCTGCATCGCGCGCACGAAGCCCTCGATCTTCCGCTGCACGGGCACGAACCGCTTCGGACCCAGGGCGAGTCCGATGTTGGTGTGCCCGAGCGAGACGAGGTGCGTGACCGCGAGGGCCATCGCCGCGCGGTCGTCCGGGGAGATGAAGGGCGCCTGGACCTTCGGCGAGAAACCGTCGACCAGGACGAACGGGACGCCCTGGGCGCGCAGCTGCTCGTAGCGCTGCATGTCCGCCGAGGTGTCGGCGTGCAGACCGGAGACGAAGATGATGCCGGCGACGCCCCGGTCCACCAGCATCTCCGTCAGCTCGTCCTCGGTGGAACCGCCCGGCGTCTGGGTGGCGAGCACCGGGGTGTAGCCCTGGCGGGTCAGGGCCTGGCCGATGACTTGCGCCAGAGCCGGAAATATGGGGTTCTCCAGCTCCGGGGTGATCAGGCCCACCAGGCCCTCGCTGCGCTGCCGCAGCCGGACCGGACGCTCGTAGCCCAGGACGTCGAGCGCGGCCAGGACGGACTGGCGGGTGGTCGCTGCGACGCCCGGCTTCCCGTTCAGGACGCGGCTGACAGTCGCCTCACTGACCCCCGCCTGGGCTGCGATGTCGGCAAGCCGTGTGGTCACAGGATTGGACTGTACCGGTCGCATCTCAGACTGCCCACCAGACCGTTGAATCTGCGGGCAGTTCGGTCGTTTCGGCACCCGGCTCGACGTCCGCGCTTGCGAGCAGCAGGGTGCCCGGGGTGGGCAGCGGGAGGGGGGCCGAGGTGAGGTTCACCGTGCAGACGAAGGAGCCCTCGGCGCTGTCCCGGCGGAAGGCGAGGACCCCGTCGGGCGTCGACAGCCAGGTCACCTGACGGCCCGCGCCGAGCGCCGGGTGCTCGCGGCGCACGGCGAGCGCGCTGCGGTAGAACTCCAGCGTCGAGGTGGGGTCGCCCTCCTGCGCCTCGACCGTGAGGTTCCTCCAGGAGACCGGCTGCGGCAGCCAGCTCGGGCCGCCCTCGACCGGACCGAAGCCGAACGGCGCGACCTCGCCGGACCACGGCAGCGGCACCCGGCAGCCGTCGCGGGTGCCGTCCTGGCCCGCGCTGCGGAAGAACGCCGGGTCCTGGCGGACCTCGTCGGGCAGGTCGACGACCTCGGGCAGCCCGAGCTCCTCGCCCTGGTACAGGTACGCCGAGCCGGGCAGCGCCAGCATGAGCAGGGTCGCCGCCCGGGCCCGGCGCAGACCACGCGCCTCGTCCCCTTCCGCGAGACGCGTGGAGTGCCGTACCACGTCGTGGTTGGACAGCACCCAGGTCGCGGGCGCGTGCACGGCGTTCATGGCGCCGAGCGAACGGTCGATGACGTCGCGCAGGTCCGTCGCGTTCCAGCCGGTGGTCAGGTAGGAGAAGTTGAAGGCCTGGTGCAGCTCGTCCGGGCGCAGGTACAGCGCGCTGCGCTCGACGGTCGGCGTCCACGCCTCGGCCACCGCGATGCGCTCGCCCGTGTACTCGTCGAGGATCCGCCGCCAGCTGCGGTAGATCTCGTGCACGCCGTCCTGGTCGAAGTACGGCACGGCCTCGGTGCCGAGCAGCTTGACCTGCCCGTCGTGGCCGATGTCGGGCAGACCCGCCGCCTTGACGAGGCCGTGGGCGACGTCGATGCGGAAGCCGTCGATGCCGAGGTCCAGCCAGAAGCGCAGGATGGAGCGGAACTCGTCGTGGACGGCCGGGTGGTCCCAGTTGAAGTCGGGCTGCTCGGGCGCGAACAGGTGCAGGTACCACTCGCCGTCCTCGACGCGGGTCCAGGCCGGGCCGCCGAAGATGGACTCCCAGTCGTTGGGGGGCAGTTCGCCGTTCTCACCCTTGCCGGGACGGAAGTGGAAGCGCTCCCGGATCGGCGAACCCGGGCCCTCGCGCAGCGCCTGCTTGAACCACTCGTGCTGGTCCGAGCAGTGGTTGGGCACCAGGTCGACGATCACCCGCAGTCCCAGGCCGTGCGCGTCCCGCACCAGGTCGTCGGCGTCCGTGAGGTTGCCGAACATCGGGTCCACCGCGCGGTAGTCGGCCACGTCGTAGCCCGCGTCCGCCTGTGGGGAGGCGTAGAAGGGGGACAGCCACACCGCATCGACGCCGAGGTCCTTGAGGTAGGGGAGCCGGGCCCGGACGCCGGGCAGGTCACCCATGCCGTCGCCGTTGCCGTCCGCGAAGCTGCGCGGATAGACCTGGTAGATGACCGCGTCGCGCCACCACTCCCGGCGCCCGGAGGCGGCGGAGGAGGCGTCGGTGGGGAGTGCGTCGGTGGCGTGCTGGGTCATGGATTCCCTTAGGGGTGCGGGGGGAACGACGGAGGCGCTTGCTGAGTACGAGGGGTCCGCTAAGTGCGGGCGGGCCGTCAGGATTTCGTGCCTCCGGCGGTCAGACCGGAGACCAGGCTGCGCTGCACCAGCATGAAGACGAGGGCCGCCGGAAGGGTGATGATGATCGCCGTGGCCGAGGTCCACGCCCAGTCGGGCCGCTGGTCCTGCGCGAAGGTGCGGATGCCGACGGCGAGCGTGTAGTGGTCGGACTGCATGAACTGCGTGGCGTACGCGACCTCACCCCAGGCGGTGAGGAAGCTGTAGAACGCGGTCACGGCGAGGCCCGGCTTGGCCAGCGGCACGATCAGCCGCCAGAACGTGCCGAACGGGGTGAGCCCGTCGACCCGGCCCGCCTCGTCTATCTCCTTGGGGATGGTGTCGAAGTACCCCTTCATCATCCAGGCGCAGAACGGCACCGCCGTCGTCGCGTACGCCAGGATCAGACCGAGGTAGTTGTCCAGCAGGTTCAGCTCGGACATAAGGAGATACAGCGGCACGATCAGCACGATACTGGGGAACATCTGCGTGACCAGGAAGGTCCACATCAGCTGCCTGCTGCCGGGGAACTTCATCCGGGACACCGCGTATCCGGCGGTCGCCGCGAGGAAGACGCCGAGCACGGTGGTGCCGCCCGCCACGACGACGGTGTTCAGGAACCACTTCGGCAGGTCCGTCTGGGACAGCACATCGCTGTAGTTGTGCAGGCTGAGGTGCGAGAACACCTCGCTCGGCTGCTGCCAGGCGTTCTTCGGGCCGAGCGAGATGAACAGGATCCACATCACGGGGAAGGCCGCGATCACCGTGGCGACGATCAGCGTGCCGTGCAGGGCGATCGAGGAGCCGAGGCTGCGCTCCTCGCGGCCGCGCACCTTGCGGGGGGTGGCCACGGCGGACCGGCCGGCGGCGGCGGTCGCGGAGGACTCGTGGGTTGCTGCGGTCATGGCGAGGGCTCCTTACGCCTGCTCGGACTTCAGGGTGCTGCGGCGGTAGAAGGTCGAGAAGGCCAGCAGGAGGGCGAGGATGATGATCCCGTACGTCGCCGCGCCCGCGTAGTCCGAGATGCCGGTGAACGCCTTGCGGAAGGCGAAGGTGACGAGGATGTCGGCGTCGCCGCTCGTGTTGTTGCCCAGCAGCAGATAGATGACGTTGAACATGTTGAACGTCCAGATGCAGCCGAGCAGGATCACCGTGTTCGACACCGGGCGCAGACCGGGCAGCGTCACGTTGACGAAGCGCTGCCAGGGGGAGGCGCCGTCCATCTCGGCGGCCTCGTACAGCTCCTTGGGGATGGACTGGAGTCCGCCGAGCACCGCGACCATGTTGAAGGGGATGCCGATCCAGACGTTCACCATGATGACGGCGATCTTCTGGGCGAGCGGGGTGCCGAGCCAGTCCTGGGCCGGCAGTCCGAACGCGGTGATGATGTCGTTGAAGACGCCGTACTGGGAGTTGAGCATCAGCCGCCAGGCGAAGACGCCGATGAACGAGGGGACGGCCCAGGGCAGGATCAGCATGGCGCGGTAGAAACCGCGGAAGCGGACCTTGCGGTTGAGCAGCACCGCGAGGCCCATGCCGATGCCGACCTGGAGGGTCACGCAGGACACCGTCCAGATGACCGTCCACAGCAGGCGGGGGTAGAAGTCGCTGTCCGCGCCCGACAGCACGTGCCAGTAGTTGTCGAGGCCGACGAACTTGTAGGTGGCCGGGCGGTGGAAGGCGCCGATGGTGGACGCCACGTTCGACTCGTTGGCGTCGGTCAGCGACTGGTAGATGCCGTACCCGAGCGGATACAGGACGAGGACGGTGAGGACGATGGCGACCGGGGTCACCATGGCCCAGGCGTACCAGTACTTGTCCCAGGACCGCCGGAGCGCCGAAACGCGTGGGGGGCGCGCGGCGTTCTTGCCGGGCGCGGGCAGGTCGGTCTTCTCGGTGCTCGCTGCGGTCGTCATCCTCATCGGCTCTTTCGCGGCGGAAATGCGGAGGTCTGGGGGTCGGAAGATCTTCTGGGGCCCGGGAGATCTGGGAGCCCGGGATCCGGCGGCCCCCGGGGATCCGGCGGCCCCCGGGGATCCGGCGGCCCCCGGGGATCCGGCGGACCGGGGTCCGGGGGACCGGGGGTTTTGTGGACCGGAGTCCGAGGGGCCTGGGATCTGGTGGTCCGGGGACCGGTGGTCTGGTGGACCCGGGGGCCTGGTGGACCCAGGTCCGGGGATCCGGTGGGCCTGG
>NZ_JBHVST010000016.1:142481-161988 GCF_042885015.1 Streptomyces sp. NPDC058086
GGTCCATGGGCCCGAGGTCCGGTGGTCTGTTGGATCCGGGGGTCAAGGGTCCGAGGGTCTGGTCGTCTGGTGGGCCTGAGATCCAGGGATCCGGCGGGCCCGGGGGCCAGAGGCCCGAAATCTCGTGGACCCGGGATCCGGTGGACCCAGGTCCGGGGATCCGGTGGGCCTGGGGTCCATGGGCCCGAGGTCCGGTGGTCTGTTGGATCCGGGGGTCAAGGGTCCGAGGGTCTGGTCGTCTGGTGGGCCTGAGATCCAGGGATCCGGCAGGTCCGGGGGCCAGAGGCCCGAAATCTCGTGGACCCGGGATCCGGTGGACCCAGGTCCGAGGATCCGGTGGGCCCGGGGTCCGGAGGTCTGGTCACCCCGGGGTCCAGGGGTCCGGGGCTGGTGGATCCGGGGCCCGGGGATCCTGAGGGAACCGATGACCGCAGCCCCGGGGGAGCCCCGTTCGGGGCGGCAGCGGGGAAAACGTTCCCCGGGGCTGCGCGTTCTTCGGTTACCGGTGGATCAGGGGTTGCCCGGTCAGCCGATGGTGTAGCCGGGCAGGAGCTTCTGGAACTCCTTGGCGGTGGCGTCGAGACCGGCCTTGACGTCCTCGCTGCCCTGCAGGATCTTCACGTAGTTCTGCGCGAGCGGCGTGAAGAGCGAGCCGACCTGCGGCAGCGCGACGCGCGGACGGGCGGTCTGCTCCAGGATCGGCTTGAAGCCGGCGATCTTGGCGTCCGCCGTGACCTCGGCCGTGTACGCCGACTTGCGGGTCGGCAGCGTGCCGGTGCCCTTGGCGATCTCGACCTGGCTGTCGGTCGAGGTCATGAACTGGGTGAAGAGGTATCCGGCGTCCAGGTTCTTGGAGCCCTGGTAGACCGCGAGGTTGTGACCGCCGGTCGGTGCCTGGGCCTTGCCGCCGGGGCCGGCCGGAACGGGCGCGTAGCCGAGGTTGGCCTCCTTGCCCTTAAAGGCGCTGCCGCTCAGGTCCTCGCTGACCGACCAGGGACCCTGGACCAGCATGGCGACCTTGCCGGTCTTGAACGCCGTCTGCATGTTCTGGTAGGCGTTGGCGTAGTCGACCTTCATCGACGCCTCGTCCTGGATCTTCTTCGCCGTGGTGATCGCGGTGACGGCGTTGGCGTCGGAGATGGTGATCTTCTTGGCCGAGGTGTCGGCCATGTCCGCGTTGTTGCTGTAGAGCAGCGGGAGCAGGAAGTACGAGTCGGGGTTGAGGTAGGTGCCGTACGCCCCGGTCTTCTTCTTGATGGTCTTCGAGTCGGTGATGAACTCGTCCCAGGTGGTCGGCGGCTGCGCGATGCCGGCCTTCTTCAGGAGGTCCTTGTTGTAGAGGAGACCCAGGGTGTCGGTGACCGAGGGGACGCCGTACGTCTTGCCGTTGTACTTGGTGGTGTTCAGCGGGCCCGAGTTGAAGTCCGAGGTGTCCTTCAGCGCGATCGTGCCGTCGAGAGGCGCGATGTAACCGAGCGAGGCGTACTCGGCCATCAGGCCGACGTCGGTGCGGACGACGTCCGGGGCACCCTTGCCGCTCTTCGCCGCCGACTTGAACTTCTGCTCGACGTCGCTGAACGGGACGCTCTGGTAGTTCACCTTGATCTTCGGGTACTTGGCCTCGAACTTCTTGATGAGAGCCTTGTACGTCGGGGCTTCGGTCGCCGCGTCCGATGTGTCCCAGTACGTGATCGTCCCGGAAATGTCGCCGGCGGCCTTCGGCTTGCTCGACGAGTTGTCGTCGGAACCACCGCAGGCGGTCGCGGTCAGCGCGATGACGGTCACCGCGGCGGCGATCGATATGCCACGTCGCATATGAGCTCCTAGAAGAGGGTTTGCCCGGATCTTCCCTTGGGAGGACCGCGGGTGCCGTCTGTCCCATCGACGGCCGCCGGGCTGGGGAGGAAACTAACAGCGCTGCAAGTCCTTGCGAAAGACGTTGCAAGGAAATTTCCGCAAGATCCCGCAAGCGTGACGTTCCCGTTACCGCAAGGTGTCGCAAAGAGGTCGCAAAGAGGAAAGCACCGTATCGGGTATGTCCGATACGGTGCTTTCGGTACGGGCTCTCGTGCAGCCTCTCCTACGGCCTTCCGTGCGGCCCGCGGAGGCCGCTCAGCAGCTGGTCTTGCCCGCGTAGAGCGCCAGCGCCGTGTTCGCGCCGAGCGTCGCCGTGAACTGCCCGGAGCTGTTCACCGTGACGCTGGTGTTGTTCTGAACATTGCAGTACGTCCCCGCCGCGAGGGATGTCTGGTAGGTCCGGGTCAGCGAGCCCGACTCGTGGTTGATGGCCACGTACCCCTTGGCGCCGCGGCCGAAGGCGATCGCGTCGTTGCCGTCGTCCCACCAGTCGGTGACCGACTGGCCCCGGGTGGCGTTGCGGAAGGCCACCATCGACTTGATCTCCGGCCAGGCGTGCTGGCACTTCCAGCCGTCCTGCCAGCAGGCGTTGACCGTGCCCCCGTTGGGAGGGCCGGCGTCCACGTCCGACCACTCGTAGCCGGAGTTGATGTCCGGGGCGCCGTACGGGTAGGCGAGCATGAAGACGTTGGCGAGGGTGTAGTTCGCCCCGTCCTTGTAGTTGAGCGTCGAGCCGTTGCGTTCGGTGTCGTGGTTGTCGACGAAGACGCCCGCGACGGAGCTGCTCATATAGCCCCAGCCCTCGCCGTAGTTCTTCAGGTAGGCGAGGTTCTCGTTGTTGAAGACCCGCTTGAGGTCGTAGGCGTACCGGAACTCCTGTACGTCGCCGTTGCCGGTGTACTCGGTCGGCTGGACCGCCTCCCCGGCGCCGTAGATGACCTCCTGCTTCCAGTACACCGACGGATTGGTCAGCCGCGACTTGATGTTGGCGAGGTCGGCCGCCGGGATGTGCTTGGCCGCGTCGATGCGGAAGCCGTCCACGCCGTACCCGAGCAGGCTGTTCATGTAGCCGGCGATGGTCTTGCGGACGTACTCCTCGCCGGTGTCCAGGTCGGCGAGCCCGACGAGCTCGCAGTTCTGGACGTTGGCGCGGTTGGTGTAGTCGCTGACCGTCGCCGTGCAGTCGTCCATGTCGTACGAGGAGTACAGGCCGGGGTAGTTGTACTTCGTGTACGAAGAGCCGCCGGTGCCGGTGCCGGAACCCGCCGCCATGTGGTTGACGACCGTGTCCGCCACGACCTTCACACCTGCCGCGTGACAGGTGTTGACCATGTTCTGGAAGGCTGTCGCGTCACCGAGCCGCCCGGCGATCCGGTAGCTCACGGGCTGGTACGAGGTCCACCACTGTGAGCCCTGTATGTGCTCGGCGGGTGGCGAGACCTGGACATAGCCGTAACCGGCCGGCCCCAGCGTGTTGGTGCATTCCTTGGCGACCGAGTCGAACTTCCACTCGAACAGAACGGCGGTGACGTCCTTCGTGCCCGGCGGAGAAGCCGCCGCGACACCCGGGGGGAGGGCCACCGAGACCGCCAGGCCCGCCGCGAGGGCGAACGAGGCGGCAAGTGTTTTCCTGGCCATGTTTCTTGCCATGTAGGTGCTCCTGCACTTCGTCGTGCGGGTGGGGGGAACGGAAGCTATCCGTTGGTTCGAGTTTCAGCAAGATGTCGAAAGAACTTCCAACGTGTGTATTGACGCGGCCACTTGGCCGCGCCCACTCTCGCATCGCGGTCAACTTGACTCCCCAGAACCCCAGTTGCCCGCGTTCCCGCACCTCCGTCCCCCGCAAGGAGTTGCCGTCATGCGCTGGATCAGATCACGGGCGTTACCCCTGGCCGCAGCCGGACTGCTGGCCCTCGGCGGAGCCGCCGCGCTGCCCGCCCCGGCCGCCCACGCCGCCGTCTCCGACACCGGCATCCCCAACGGCGATGTGATCGCCAACCTGTGGGAGTGGAACTGGAAGTCGGTCGCCGCCGAGTGCACGAACGTCCTCGACCCGGCCGGCTACGGGGCGGTCCAGGTCGCCCCGCCCGCGGAGTCGTTGAAGCAGACGAACTACTACTGGTGGGACGTCTACCAGCCCTACGCCTACAACCTGAACAGCCGCTTCGGCACCGCGGCCCAGTTCAAGACCATGGTCGACACGTGTCACGCGGCCGGCATCAAGGTCTACACGGACGCCGTGATCAACCACACCGCCGCCCAGACCGGCACCGGCTACAACGGCACGGTCATCACCAACAAGTACGACACCCCCGACTACGACCCCGCCGACAGCGACGACTGCACGAAGACCATCTCCAACTGGTCCGACCGGTACGAGGTCCAGCACTGCGAACTGCTCGGCCTGCCCGACCTGGACACCGCCGAGAGCGGCGTCCGCACGAAGATCATCGGCTTCCTCAATCAGCAGATCGACCTGGGCGTCGACGGCTTCCGTGTCGACGCGGCCAAACACATCGACGCCGCCGACCTGAGCGCCATCGTCGCCGGACTGCACACCACGACCTCCGGCGCGGCGCCGTACATCACCCAGGAGATCTACCCCGGCACCCCGCCCGCGCAGGACGAGTACTACGGCACCGGTGACGTCCTCGACTTCACCTTCGCCGCGCAGATGAAGTCACAGTTCCAGGGCGACATCGCCAACCTGTCCAGCTTCGGCAGCAGTTGGGGCCTGACGTCCGAGGCGAACTCCAACACCTTCGTCACCAACCACGACACCGAGCGCAACGGCTACTCGCTCAGCTACAAGGACGGCGACACCGCGGTCCTCGCCAACGTCTTCCAGCTGGCCCGGGGCTACGGCCGCCCGTCCGTCTACTCCGGCTGGACCTTCAGCCAGAGCGACGAGGCCCCGCCGAACTCCGCCGGATTCGTCACCGACACCAACTGCGCGAGCGGCTGGTACTGCCTCGACCGCAACACCGCGGTCTCCGGCATGATCGGCTGGCACAACGCGGCGAGCGGTTACGCGGTCGCCAACTGGCAGTCCCCGGCCTCGAACGTCATCGGCTTCGGCAGGGCTGGCGCGGGCTTCGTCGCCATCAACAACAGCTCCGGCGCCAACACGTACACGTACACGACGGGCCTGGCCGACGGCACCTACCCGAACGTGATCGACGGTGGGGCCACAACCGTCGCCGTCACGGGCGGCAAGGCCTCCCTTACCGTGCCCGCGAAGTCGGCGGTCGCCTTCTACGACCCGAACTACGTCTGCACGGTGAACTGCGGCGGAGGCGGTGGGGGCGGAGGCGGCGGTGGTTCCACCCATGTCACCGCGACCTTCGACGAGTACGCCTCGACCACCACCGGCACCGATGTGTACGTGGTCGGCTCGGTCGCCGCGCTGGGCGGCTGGAACACGGCGAACGCGGTGAAGCTGTCGTCGTCGGGCTACCCGATCTGGAAGGCCGACGTCTCCGTTCCGGCGAGCACGGGCATCGAGTACAAATACATAAAGAAGGACTCGTCCGGAAACGTCACCTGGGAGTCCAACGCCAACAGGACCCTCACGACCGGCACTTCGGCGGTCGAGGTCGACAACTCCTGGAACGTGGCCGACGCCGACGCCACGGACGTGACCTTCGCAGTCAACGCCACCACCGACTACGGCACCAACGTGTACGTCGTCGGCTCCATCCCCTCCCTCGGCTCCTGGAACACCGCCGACGCGATCCCGCTGTCCTCGGCGTCGTACCCGTACTGGGGTCGGTTGGTCATCGTGCCCAAGTCGACATCGTTCGCGTACAAGTACGTCAAGAAGGACTCCTCCGGAAACGTGACTTGGGAGTCCGGAGCCAATCGTGCCTACAGCACCGGCTCGGGAACGGGTTACAGCGTCAGCGACACCTGGCGCTGAAAGTTCTTGCTCAGAGTTTCAAGACTCTTGCTGTAAAGCTTGCGTGGGCGATACCGTCGCGCCGGTCGCCCGGCATCGAGGCCGTGTCTCGGTCAAGCCGGTCCCAAACGAGCCGTTTTGAGCCGTATTCACTAGGAGTTCACGCCTGTGGCCCTGATACCGAGATGGCCGGCGCCCGGGGCGCGCCGCCGCACCCCGCCCCAGCGAAGAATCGCGGCAGTCGCCGTGGCCGCCCTCGCGGCAGCGTTCCTTCAGCCGATCGCGGCGCGGGCGCAGACCCCGCCCGCGCCGCCCTCGGACGCGAAGCTCGCCGCCGAACCGGCCCGGCACGACGACACGCGCGAGCAGTTCTACTTCGTCATGCCGGATCGTTTCGCCAATGGCGACACGTCCAACGACCGGGGCGGGCTGACAGGTTCGCGCCTCGCCACCGGGTACGACCCCACGGACAAGGGCTTCTACCAGGGCGGTGACCTGAAGGGGCTGACCAGCAAGCTCGACTACATCAAGGGGCTCGGCACCACCGCCATCTGGATGGCGCCGATCTTCAAGAACCAGCCCGTGCAGGGCGAGGGCAGCAACGCCTCGGCCGGGTACCACGGCTACTGGATCACCGACTTCACCCAGGTCGACCCGCACTTCGGCACCAACAAGGACCTCGCGACCCTCATCTCCAAGGCCCACGCCAAGGGCATGAAGGTCTTCTTCGACGTCATCACCAACCACACCGCCGACGTCGTCGACTATGAGCAGAAGTCCTACGACTACCTCTCCAAGGGTGCCTTCCCGTATCTGACCAAGGACGGGAAGCCCTTCGACGACGCCGACTACGCGGCGGGAGGCGCCGGGTTCCCGTCCGTGGGCGCCGGGTCCTTCCCCCGCACGCCCGTCGTGCCCGCCGCCAAGAAGAACGCCAAGGTGCCGTCCTGGCTCAACGACCCGACGATGTACCACAACCGCGGCGACTCCACCTATGCCGGCGAGTCCACCACCTACGGCGATTTCTCCGGCCTCGACGACCTGTGGACCGAGCGTCCCGAGGTCGTCAGCGGCATGGAGAAGATCTACGAGAAGTGGGTCAGGGACTTCGGCGTCGACGGCTTCCGGATCGACACCGTGAAGCACGTGGACATGGAGTTCTGGACGCAGTGGGCCACCGCGCTCGACAAGTACGCGGCCGAGCGGGGCCGGAAGAACTTCTTCATGTTCGGCGAGGTCTACTCCGCCGACACGTCGATCACCTCCCCGTACGTCACCCAGGGCCGGCTCGACGCCACCCTCGACTTCCCCTTCCAGGACGCGGCACGCTCGTACGCCTCCCAGGGCGGCAGCGCCAAGAAGCTCGCCTCGGTCTTCGGTGACGACTACAAGTACACGACCGACAAGGCCAACGCGTACGAGCAGGTCACCTTTCTCGGCAACCACGACATGGGCCGCATCGGGTACTTCCTGAAGCAGGACGACCCGAAGGCCACCGACGCCGAGCTGGTGAAGAAGGACGAGCTCGCCAACGAGCTGATGTTCCTCAGCCGCGGCAACCCGGTCGTCTACTACGGCGACGAGCAGGGCTTCACCGGCGCGGGTGGCGACAAGGACGCCCGTCAGACGATGTTCGCCTCCAAGGTCGCCGACTACCTCGACGACGACGAACTCGGCACCGACCGCACCCACGCGAGCGACGCCTACGACGCGAGCGCACCGCTCTACAAGGAGATCGCCGCTCTCTCGAAGCTCCGCAAGGACAACCCGGCCCTCGCGGACGGGGTGCAGACCGAGCGCTACGCGGCCGACGGGGCGGGCATCTACGCCTTCTCCCGTACGGGCGGCAACAAGACCGAGTACCTCGTCGCCCTCAACAACGCGGGCGAGGCGAAGACGGCGACCTTCGCGACCGGCTCCGCCGACATGACCTTCCAGGGGATCTACGGGACCTCGTCCCGGGTGACGAGCGACGCCGACAAGAACGTCACCGTCACCGTCCCGGCCCATTCCACCGTCGTCCTCAAGGCGGCCCGCCCGCTCGGCGCCCCCGCCGCGAAGCCCTCGATCACTCTGAAGGCGCCGGACGCGGGCGCGACCGGCACCGTCGAGCTCGGCGCCGACGTCACCGGCGGTCAGCTCGACCGTGTCGTCTTCGCCGCCCAGGTCGGCAATGGGAAGTGGCGGACGCTGGGCTCCGCCGACCACGCCCCGTACAAGGTCACCCAGGTCATCGGCAAGGACGTACCCGCCGGGACCGCCCTGCGCTACAAGGCGGTGGTCGTCGACTCGGCGGGGCGGACCGCGAGTGCGACGGCCGGCAGTACGAGTGGCACTCCGCCCACCGCCGAGGTCCCCACCGCCTCCTCGCGGGACTACGCGATCGTCCACTACAAGCGCACGGACGGCGACTACACCGACTGGCGGCTCTATGCCTGGGGCGACCTCGCCGACGGCGAGTCGACGACCTGGCCCGCGGGCCACGACTTCATCGGCCGGGACGCCTACGGTGCCTTCGCCTACGTGAAGCTGAAGCCGGGCGCCTCCAGTGTCGGCTTCCTCGTCATCGACAAGGACGGCAACAAGGACGTCGCCACCGACCGCACGATCGACGTCACCAAGACGGGCGAGGTCTGGGTCGAGCAGGGCAAGGAGGCCGTACAGACCCAGCGGCCCGACTACCCGGCGCAGGACACGACCAAGGCCGTACTGCACTACCACCGCGCCGACGGTGACTACACCGGCTGGGGACTGCATGTCTGGACCGGGGCCGCGACGCCCACGGACTGGTCCAAGCCCCTGGAGCCGGTGAAGACCGACGCCTATGGCGCGGTCTTCGAGGTGCCGCTCGCCGAGGGCGCCACCAGCCTCAGCTACATCCTCCACAAGGGCGACGAGAAGGACCTCCCCACCGACCAGTCGCTCGACCTCACCGCGAACGGCCACGAGGTGTGGCTGGTGAACGGCCAGGAGAAGTACCTGCTCCCGCAGCCCGCGGGCAGCGCGGCCGCGCTCGACCTGACCACCTCCAAGGCGGTCTGGATCGACCGGAACACGGTCGCCTGGAACGGCTCCGAGGCCGCGGCCTCCACTCAGCTGCTGTACTCCCACGACGGCTCGATCGCCGTCAAGGACGGAACGCTGACGAGTGACGACGAGCGGTGGCTCCGGCTTTCCAGGACCACCCTCACCGACGCCCAGAAGGCAGCGTTCCCGTACCTCAAGGACTACACCGCCTGGTCCGTCGACCCGCGCGACCGAGGCCGGGTGAAGGAGGCCCTGAACGGTCAGATCGTCGCCTCCGGGCGAGCCGCCAACGGCGCCGTGCTCGCGGCGACCGGCGTCCAGATCGCCGGCGTACTCGACGATCTGTACGACGCGACCAAGGCACAGCTGGGTCCGACGTTCCGCGACGGGCGTCCCACGCTGGCCGTGTGGGCGCCGACCGCGCAGAGCGTGGCGCTGGAGCTCGACGGCTCCACGGTCGCCATGAAGAGGAACGACACCACCGGCGTCTGGTCCGTCACCGGCGCGAAGTCCTGGCGGAACAAGCCCTACCGGTACGTCGTGAAGGTGTGGGCGCCCACCGTCCGCAAGGTCGTCACCAACAAGGTCACCGACCCGTACTCGCTCGCCCTCACCGCCGACTCCGAGCGCAGTCTCGTCGTCGACCTGAAGGACAAGTCCCTCGCCCCGAGCGGCTGGTCCTCCCTGAAGAAGCCCAAGGCCGTGCCGCTGCGGGACGCCCAGATCCAGGAGCTGCACATCCGGGACTTCTCGGTGGCGGACAAGACCGTCCCCGCGAAGGACCAGGGCACCTACCTCGCCTTCACCGACAAGAACAGCGACGGGTCCAGGCACCTGCGGGCCCTCGCCGCGTCGGGCACCTCGTACGTCCACCTGCTGCCTGCCTTCGACATCGCCACCATCCCCGAGAAGAAGTCCGACCAGGCCACCACCGGCTGCGACCTCGCCTCCTACCCCGCCGACTCGCAGAAGCAGCAGGAGTGCGTCGCCGCGATCGCCGCGAAGGACGCCTACAACTGGGGCTACGACCCGTACCACTACACGGTCCCGGAGGGCTCGTACGCGAGCGACCCGGACGGCACCGGCCGTACGGTCGAGTTCCGCCGGATGGTCAAGTCGCTGAACGAGGACGGCCTGCGGGTCGTCATGGACGTCGTCTACAACCACACGGCCGCCAGTGGTCAGGCGGACACCTCCGTGCTCGACAGGATCGTGCCCGGCTACTACCAGCGGCTCCTCGCCGACGGGTCCGTCGCCACCTCCACCTGCTGTGCGAACACGGCCACCGAGAACGCCATGATGGGCAAGCTGGTGGTGGACTCGATCGTCACCTGGGCCAAGGAGTACAAGGTCGACGGCTTCCGCTTCGACCTCATGGGACACCACCCCAAGGCCAACATCCTCGCGGTCCGCAAAGCCCTCGACGCGCTGACCCCGGCGAAGGACGGGGTCGACGGCAAGAAGATCATCCTGTACGGGGAGGGCTGGAACTTCGGTGAGGTCGCCGACGACGCCCGTTTCGTGCAGGCCACCCAGAAAAACATGGCCGGGACGGGCATCGCGACCTTCTCCGACCGGGCACGCGACGCCGTACGCGGCGGCAGCCCCTTCGACTCCGACCCCGGCGTCCAGGGCTTCGCCTCGGGTCTGTACACCGACCCCAACTCCTCGACGGCCAACGGCACTTCGGCCGAGCAGAAGGCCCGGCTGCTGCACTACCAGGACCTCATCAAGATCGGGCTCAGCGGCAACCTCGCCACCTACCGCTTCACCGACACCGACGGCAAGGAGGTCAAGGGCTCCGAGGTCGACTACAACGGCCAGCCCGCCGGATACGCGGCGGCACCGGGCGACGCCCTCGCGTACGCCGACGCGCACGACAACGAGTCCCTGTACGACGCCCTCACCTACAAGCTGCCCGCCACGACCAGCGCGGGCGACCGGGCGCGGATGCAGGTCCTCGCCATGGCGACCGCCGCCCTCTCCCAGGGCCCGTCGCTCTCCCAGGCGGGCTCCGACCTGCTGCGCTCCAAGTCCCTCGACCGCAACTCGTTCGACAGCGGCGACTGGTTCAACGCCATCCACTGGGACTGCCGGGACGGCAACGGCTTCGGACGCGGACTGCCGATGGCGGCCGACAACGCGTCCAAGTGGCCCTACGCCACACCCCTGTTGAGCACCGTCAAGGTGGGATGCCCGCAGATCGAGGGCAGCTCCGCCGCGTACCAGGACCTGGAGCGGATCCGTACGACCGAGAACGTCTTCTCGCTGTCCACCGCAGGTCAGGTGCAGTCGAAGCTCTCCTTCCCGCTGTCCGGCAAGGACGAGACGCCCGGCGTGATCACGATGGAGCTCGGCGACCTCGTCGTCGTCTTCAACGCGACACCGAAGACACAGGAGCAGACGGTCGGCGCCCTGGCCGGGACGGCGTACGCGCTGCACCCGGTGCAGGCGGCGGGCGCCGACCCTATCGTCAAATCCTCCTCTTACGAGGCGAAATCAGGCACGTTCGCCGTTCCGGGGCGCACTGTGGCGGTATTCTCCCGGACCTCCTGAAAGGGCATTACCTTGGTGGGGCAGACCTCGAACCCGGTCTGCCCCACCGGCGTGTCCAAGGGCTGGCAGATGGAAGTCAACGGCAAACGGACAGACACGACCGTGCTGGTCGTGGACGATGCGGCGGCCGGCCGGTATGCCATGAGTGCCGTGCTGCGCCGCGCCGGTCACCAGGTCGTCCCGGTCGCCACCGGCTCCGAGGCGCTCGTCGAACTCGACGTACGGCTGCGCAAGGGCACCCTGCCCGACGTGGCGCTCATCGACGTGGAGCTGCCGGACATGAGCGGCTTCGAACTGTGCCGCCGGCTCAAGGCCCGGCCGCACATGGCCGGTCTGCCCGTCGTGCACTTCTCGGCCGCCGCCGTGGACGCGGGTGATCGCTGCCGGGGCCTCGACGTGGGCGGCGAGGCGTATCTGACGGTGCCCGCCGAGCCCGAGGAGATCGACGCGGTGGTCCGGGCCGCGGTGCGCGCCGCCCGCCTCAGGGCCGACGACCAGGCGCTGGCACGGCGGCTGACCCGGCTGGCGGAGACGGTCGTCGCCATCCAGACGGCGCGCTCCCCGCAGGAACTCGCCGACGCGGCCGCCGACGGCGCCGCGCGGCTCACCGGCTCTCCCGCAGCCGTCTTCGTCCTCGGCCCGGACGACGAGCTGCACCGCGGCACCTCGCGGGACCGTACCTCGCTCGCGATGCCCGACGAGGGCGCCCACCGGACCGTGGCCGGTCTGCTCCGCCGGCTCACCCGGGGGCAGTCGGGCGTCCAGATCACCACGGTGCCCGCGCCGTTGTGGCCGGCCGGGTTCTTCCGGCCGGGCGTGCAGCACGACGCCCGCCTGGCGCTGATCCCCATCCAGGAAGGCCGGGCCTCGGTGTGCCTCGCCACGCCCACCCGCGGGGTGCGCCGGGTCAACCCCGAGGACGAGGCCCTGCTGGCCCGGCTCGCCGAGGCCGCCGCCCTCGCCGCCGAACCGCTGCTCATGTACCAGGTCGAACGGCACGTCGCCCTCACCCTCCAGCACAGCTTCCTGCCCCAGCCGCACCGGCTGCCCGAACTGCCGGGCGTCGACGTCGTGGTCCGGTACGTGCCCGCGTCCCAGGAGACCGAGATCGGCGGCGACTTCTACGCGGCCCTGCGCACCGGCGAGGGCGTGCTCACCGCGGTCGGCGACGTCGTCGGGCACTCGCTGGAGGCGGCCACCGTCATGGTCGAGATCAGGCACGCGCTGCGCGCCTACAGCGTCGAGGAGAGCGACCCGGCCGTGCTCGCCGAGCGCCTCGACCGGATGCTCCAGCGCTACCACCCCGGCATCACCACGACCGTCTGCCTGGTCCTGGTCGACCCCGCCACCGGACGCACCCGCATCGCCAACGCCGGCCACATCCCGCCGCTGATCATCCGGGACACCGGGGGCGCCGACTACTCCAAGGCCGCCGGCCCGCTGCTCGGTGTGGGTCTGCCCCACCCGCCGCCCACCGAGCTGTTCCTCGAACCCACCGACCGGCTCCTCATGGTCACCGACGGCCTGATCGAGACCCGGGGCACGGATCTGACGGTCTCGATGGAGCATCTCCGCGCCGCCGCCACCGGCGCCCTGCCCGGCCTGGACGCCCTCTGCGACACCCTGCTCGACTGCTTCGGCCGGGACCGTGAGGACGACATCGCGCTGCTGGCGCTGCGGCTAGGGTGATCGGGAATCCCTAGAACAGGAGTGCCCATGCCGAACATCACTGTCGAGCATTCCCCGGCTCTCGACCACGTCGACTGGCGCGCCTTCGCCCTCGCGCTGCACCCGGTGGTCGTCGAGACCGCCGCCGCGCAGATCGAGGCGTGCAAGACACGGACGCTGCGCACCGAGGACGAGGTGGTGGGAGCGGAGGCGGACCCGGACGCGCACGCCATCGTGCACGTCACGCTCGCCCTGCTGGCCGGCCGCACCGAGGAGACCAAGGCGAAGCTCACCGAGGCCACCCTTGAGCTGCTGCGCAAGCACATCGAGCCCACCGACGGGCTCACGCTGCACGTGTCCGCCGAAGTGCGCGAGCTCGACCCGTCGTACCGGAAGTACGTGCAGTAACCGCTATGAGGCGGCCGGGGGCGAGGCCAGCGCGATCAACCGGACGGCGAGGTCGGTGAACGGCCCGTCGCCCGGGTCGCCCTTGAGCGCCTGGCGCAGCACCGCGCCGAGCTCCTCGTCGTGCGTGGCGCTCACCGCCGCCAGCGCCGCGAAGTCCTGCACGAGCTGCACCTCCAGCTCGCCGCGCGGAATCCGCCGCCCGTCCAGCCAGATCAGCGCCGTCGACTCGACGAGCGAGATCCAGGAGCGGATCACCAGCTCCAGGCGGGCGGGCGGGTCCTCGACCTTCAGATGCGACAGGATCTGGACGTAGGCGGCCTGCCGCACCGCGTCGACGAGCGCGTTGGTCTTCGAGGAGCCGACCGCGGGACCGCCGCGCATCAACGCCGCGAAACCGGGCCCGTGGTCGTCCACGAAGTCGAAGAAGCGGCGCATGACCCGCAGCAGCCGCGAGCCCAGCGGGCCCTCGTGCGGCTCCACGAACCGGCTCGCGAGATCGTCCGAGGCGCGCTGCAACGCCGCCTCGTACAGACTGAGTTTGCCGGGGAAGTAGTGGTACACCAACGGTCGTGAGATACCCGCGGCCGAGGCTATCTCGTCGATGGAGACCTCGTCGGGTGAGCGTCGGCTGAAGAGGTCGAGGGCGACGCCGATCAACTGCTGCCGCCGCTCCTCGACACCCATCCTGCGGCGTACCCCGGTTGTCATACGAACACCTTACCGATCGGATCCGGCCTCGAACGGGCCGGTCCGGCCATGGTCGTTCACATGTCCAACACGATGCGATCACCGCGCGCCCGCGAAACACAGATCAGCATCGAGTCACCGCGCTCCGTGTCGGTGAGCAGTTCGTCGCGGTGCTCGATCTCCCCTTCCAGCACCCGCTGTTGGCAGGTCCCGCAGAATCCCTGCTCGCAGGAGTAGGCGGTGTCGGGCAGTTCGGCGCGTACGGCGGCGAGCACGGTGGTGTCGGCGGCGACGCTCACGGTACGTCCGCTGCGGCGCAGTTCGACCTCGAAGGCGCCGTTGCCCTCGGCGGAGGTGCTCGGCGTGAACCGTTCCAGGTGCAGCGCCGCGGGGTCGGGCAGTCGGCGTCCGACCGCCTCCATCAGCCCTTCGGGGCCACAACAGTGGACGGCCGCGCCCTCCGGCACGTCCGCGAACAGCGCGTCGAGATCGGGCCGTCCGTCCTCGTCCTCGGCCACGACGGTGACCCGGCCGCCGCGCAGCTTCGCGATCTCCTCCAGGAACGGCATCGACGCGCGCGTCCGGCCGCCGTACAGCAGCCGCCACTGAGCGCGGTCCTGGACCGCCCGCAGCATCGGCAGGATCGGCGTGATCCCGATGCCGCCCGCGACAAAGACGTACGCGGGCGCCGGTGCGAGGGGGAACCGGTTGCGCGGTCCCCGCACCTCGACCTCCATGCCCTCCCGGAGCTGCTCGTGGACCTCGCGCGACCCGCCCCGCCCGTCCTCGACCAGCCGGGTCGCGACGGTGTACGACGAGGTGTCCTCCGGGTCCCCGCACAGCGAGTACTGCCGTACGAGCCCCGAGGGCAGGACGAGGTCGAGATGGGCGCCGGGCTCCCAGCGCGGCAGGTCGTGCCCCTCCAGGCGCAGTTGCACGACCCCGTCGGCGACCCGCTCGTGCCGGGTGACCAGCAGCCGCAGCGCCCGGGAGCGCGGCCGGCCGGAGATCGGCTCCTCCAGGGCGGGCAGCGGCCACAGCGGCGAGACCTCGATCCGACGGCGCAGCGCCCGCCGGACGAGCAGGGCCGTACCGGCGACGGCGACTACGGTCCGCAGCCGGGGCGTCATACGGCTCCCCTCTCGGCAGCCGTCGCGGCTGTCGCCGCCGGTGACGAGGCCAGATAGGCGACCGCCTGCTCGGTCGAACCCTCCTGAGAGGGGTGGTAGGTCCGGCTGAGATAGCGGGGAATGGACTTGAGCATGTCGCCGGTCGCCGGCAGTACGCCCCGCCTCCCGCTCAGGTAGAAGTCCTTGAAGCTCGCCCTGCCCGCCGTGAGGGTCGGGTCGTTCTCCATGAAGAACCGCACCCCGCGCTGCCACAGGAAGACCAGGGCGGTGAAGGCCGTGGCCCAGGTCCGGGCGCGGCGCCGGTAGCTCCCGTCGACATGGAGGAACAGCTCGAAGGCCACGGACCGGTGCTCGACCTCCTCCGCACCGTGCCAGCGCATCAGGTCCAGCATCGTGGGATCGGCGCCGCGCCGGTCCAGCTCCTCCGCGTTCAGGATCCAGTCGCCGAGGAAGGCGGTGTAGTGCTCGATCGCCGCGATGATCGCGACGCGCTCCATCAGCCACCACTTGCGGGCCCTGCCGGGCGGCAGGGTGCGGTCGCCGAGCAGCTTCTCGAAGAACCAGTCGACCTGGGCGGTGTACGGCGTCGGGTCGAGCCCCAGTTCCCTGAGGTGGGGGAGTACCTCGTCGTGGGCCTGCGAGTGCATCGCCTCCTGCCCGATGAACCCGATGACGTCCGCGCGCAGCCGCTCGTCCCGGATGTAGGGCAGCACCTGCTTGTACACGTGCACGAACCAGCGCTCACCGGCCGGCAGCAGCAGGTGCAGCACGTTCATGGTGTGCGTGGCGAACGGCTCCCCCGGCACCCAGTGCAGCGGTGTGTCCTCCCAGGAGAACGACACCTTCCGTGCCTTGAGCGGTATCCGCTCGGACTCGACCGGCCGGGGCAGCCGGGCGGCATGCTTGTTAGACATGCCGTCAATGTACTGACGGGTAGGTGCCGGGAGAACCCCCGTGCGCCCACTTGTTGACGCGAAGGTCGGCTCCGGCAAGTCCGGGGACGGGCCCTATGTCCTGTCGTCACATTCCCGTCGTCCGCCCGCGGGGCAGACGGGAATGTGACGACAGGGCCTAGCGCAGTCCGCTGATCGCCCGCCCGTCCGCCAGGGTGCCCTTCAGCTCCGCCTGATCCCCCTGCTTCGTGCGTACGGCGAGCAGCGCGCCCCGGGCCGACCCGCTCACCCCGCCCGTCGTGCTGATCGAGGCGGTGTCCTTGCTGCCCGCCGCGAGGAGGTACCAGTCGCCCGTGCCCGACTTCCACAGCACGCCCGCCAGTACATGGGGGTCACGGCCGCCGCACGCGGGCGAGTTCTCGGCCTTCGCCGCTACCGCGCCGTACGCCCTGCCCGCGGTGTGGAACTGGGCCAGGACAAGGGTGCCGTCGCCCCGCCAGGTGTCGGCCCGGGTGCATACCCAGGCGGCCTGCCCGCTCGCGTCGGGCAGCGGTTGCTGCGCGTACTGCCAGGCGTTCACGGACCGCACGCCCTGCGAACGCACGGCGGACAGGGAGCAGGCGAACGGCGCCCAGTTCCGCAGCGCTGCCGGGCCCGCGGCGTCGTGGGGTGCCGCGGGCGGCCCCGAGGTGAGGTGGGCGGGGATCAGCTCGCCGAGATCGGTCAGCAGGTGCGGGCCCGAGGTGTCGGTCACCTCCATGACGTTCCACGAGGTGCAGGTGCCGGTCGGGGCCGGGCCGGCCAGAGGCGTGCTGACACCCTCGGCCGACAGGGTGAGGGGCGTCGGGCCCGCGGCCGGCTTCATCAGGTCGCGCTCGGCTGCCCCGGTCACCCAGGGGGCGGTCAGATAGCGGATGTTGCCGTCGGACCGGTCCAGGACCAGCGCCTCCGCCTCGACCCCGGTCGCGCCGTCGACCCGGGCGAAGTCGAGGGCGGCGCCGCCCGTGCCGGCGCGCGGCTCGGCGTACCGGGCGATGCGCAGTCCGTCGTAGAAGAGCACCACGCGCGCCTGGTCCACGTCACCGGCGTAGAGCAGTTGCGGCGGTCCGGCCGGGGCGCCCGAGGGGGTGCCGGGCGTCGCCGAGACCTGCACGGACTCGCCGGGCCGGGCCCAGACGGCGAGTGCGCGGCGCAGCAGCGCGGTGTCCCCGGCGAGGTTGCCGCGCGCGGGCCACACGGAGAAGTCGGTGCGCGCGGACGACCGCCACGCCGTCGGGGCGACCCGCGTGACCTTTCCGGGGTCGAGGGCGGCCTCGGCGGCCGGGTTCTGCGCGTACGACGGGGCGGCGGCGCCGTCGGGTCCCCAGCCGCCGCTGGGCAGGGCGAGCAGCGCGCCGCAGACGGCCGCCGCGACGCCGGCGGCGAGCGCGGCCTTCGTGTGCTGCCTGCGCCGCATCAGGTCGGTGGGCCGGGCGTGCAGCGAACAGGGGTCGAACTCGGGGGACAGGAGGAGGGCGTCCTTGGCCTCGACGCCGCCCGCCTCCTTGAGCGCCGCGCCCGGGTCGTCGACGCCCGCCGCCGTCAGCACCTTGCGTACGTCGGGGTCGGGCAGCTTCTCCAGGCCGCGCAGGACGTATGCCGCGCGGGCGGCACTGGAGAGGGCCGACAGCCGCTGGTCCAGGGCGAGTTCGTCGGCGCCGCCCGAGCGCGGGAAGAGCCGCAGGCCCCACACCTGGGGCAGCAGCGGCGGCAGCTGGGACCGCTTGGGCCAGGCCGCGCGCCGCAGCGGCACGCCCGCCTCCAGCGCCGTACGCACGACCTTGAGGCGCACGAGGGCGTAGCCGGGGTCGCCGTCGCGGCCGGTGGCCTGGGCCGGGATCAGGGTGGCGGTCGTGCGGCCCCGGGGCAGGGCGCGCTGGGTGAGGGCATGCGCGGTCAGCACCCGTCGGTTGCGGCCGAGGCTCGGCGGCAGCACCAGATAGGCGAGCCGGACGAGCCGCGGGTAGTGCTCGACGAGGGCGGCCTCGGCCTGCTCGACGTCGACGACCGGTCCTGGGGAGGCTGCGGAGCGCTGGGCTACATCCTGTGACTGCACGTTCAGCAAAACGAGCGAATCGGTGGATGGTCACCTGGCTCCGGAGAGTTACTCCCCGGGTTGTACGAGCAGCCGCGCGTAGTTCGCCATCGACCGCTGGTAGCGGGGCAGATGGGGCGCGAGGGCGGCGATCACCAGCGAGAGGCCCTCGCGTTCGCGGCCCAGGTCGGCGAGGCAGAGCGCGAGAGTGGCTCGTACGGCATCGTCCAACTCGTCGGAAGGGGTGTCGAGTTCGGGAGTGAGGAGCTTGACGCCCTCCTCGGCCTGCCCGATGTTCCGCAGGGAGCTGGAGAGTTGGATCTTGGTGCGGCGGCCGCGGTAGCCGCCGAGGCCGCGGGCGAGCGCCTCCCGGTACAGCGGCACGGCCTGGTCCGAGTGGCCGGTGGAGTCCCAGGCGCAGGCCCGCTCGAAGAGGCCGACGGGGCTGTCCGCGGGCAGTTCGGCGACCAGCGCGTCGATCACCGCCCGGAAGTCCGCCGCGTCCGCTTCTTCATAGTCGTCGAACGTGGCCCAGGCCGCCGCCGTACGCTCTTCCCAGTCTTCGGTCACGGCCACACCTTCGCACACACGTGCCCGTTGCGGCATCGGCATTCCCACCGGATGCCTTTCCGTCCGTAACGGGGGAGATTGAGCACTTGGCGCGCCACAGCCGTATCGAAGACCAGGGCCCTCGCCGGGGCTCTCGACGGCGTGGGCGCCGACAGGCACCGGAGGAACGTATGAGGTTGACACGCGAAAAGCTGAGCGGGCACGGCCTTGCGGTCGTCGCGGCCGCGGCCCTGCTGGCGCTGACCGGCTGCGGCGGGTCGGGCGGGGGAGGGACCAAGAGCGACTCGGCCGGCCAGGTCCCGGCCACCGCGACCGGCAGTCTGGAGGATCTGGCGGCCGAGGTGAAGTGCAAGCCGGACATACAGACGGACGCCGACGAGATCCGCCAGGCGATCTGCAAGAACACCGACGGCAAGTTCGTGCTCGCCACCTTCGCCACCGACCGCGGGCAGCGCGAGTGGATCAACGACGCGAAGGACTACGGCGGGTTCTACCTCGTCGGCGCCAAGTGGGTCGCCGTCGCCGACCAGAAGGTGGTCACGGAGCTGCGCGGCACGCTCGGCGGGAACATGGAGGTCGGGACCGACCACCACCAGCACTCCCACACCGGCTGAGCCGCACGCACGGCACACACGCAGAAGGGCGGGGGGGGGGTGTGCCCCCACCCCCCCTCACAGTGCCGGACCAGTGTCTTATAAAAAAAAACCATCCCCCCCACCCCCGGTAAAACTAGTATTGG